>JACDCM010000285.1 GCA_013817545.1 Gemmatimonadaceae bacterium
AGCGGATCGCGACCACGAAGGTTCACCCGGAGATGACTGGTGTAAGTGGACGGCAGCGCGTATGCGGTGGTGCGCGACCAGTCAGTGCCATGCCGGAACTGGTTTGCGACAATGCGCTCGCGCATCGCCCGTGAGAAGTGCCGGCTCACGGCCACGCGCCACTGCTCCGGCACCATTCGCCGAAGCCTGTCCATGAGGCTTAACGGACGCTCAGTGGATTGCGGCGTCCCCTGATAGCCGAGCTGTCTGCAGAATGACTCGCTCAAGCCGTGCATCGGATACTGATCGCGCAGGCCGACGGAAGACACGAGCACGATGTTCGTGTCCGGCGGCAACAGCGGCAGCAGTTCTGCAAGCTGTCGATCGATCGCGATGTAGATGTCGCGGATTGCGTGAGCCATGTCGCTCCCGGCGTCAGCGCGCGCGGTGCGCGCGGCCTCGGGCCTGTATTGCCAGAACTGATGCCCGCCGGTGTGCGATTCCGCGAATACCATGACGGCCAGATCGAAGCGCGCTTTCGTCAAAAGATGTCTGCATAGCGCGCCCTTTTCGCTCACCCGGGCGAGAAGCCGGCGGTAAATCTGCCGATCGTCTTCGACGCCTCCAGTCAGGTTCTCGTCTATTAGCGCGTCGGCCTTGAACTTTCCGCGAAGCTCACCCAGTAGATTGGCGGGTAGTGCGGACGGGGGAGACAGCGGGTTGTGGACAGCCCAATTCGCCACCTGCACGCCAGCGATTCCCTGTATCGGATAGCCGTCGGGCACGTCAACCACGACCACTGTCCTGTCTTCCGTCGCCAGGTGTGACCAAAACGGGGAAACGTCGACATCGCTGCCGGTCATGTTGCGGATACCGTACGTGCCTGGCTGCAACTGGCGGAAATAGTAGTACTCGTGCTGCGCCCGCGACACGCCACTGAACAGCGACACCCACAGACCATGCTCGCTGATCATCTCCGCCCCGCTGGTGATTCCCCAGCAGCCGCGCCGCATGATGCTCTCGATTGCGGGCAGGTGGCCATCGCGCGTCCAGCGCTCGAGCAGCTCCGGGTCTGCGGCATCGATGCCCACTATCACGAGCGGCGGGGCTCGGTCAGGCTGCGCCATTCATCCTCACTTCGCCATTAATGGCGTGTTGATACAGCTCGAGCAGCTGGTCGGCAAAAACGGACTCGCTGAAGCGAAGCAGGGCATCGCTCCTGGCTGCCGCACCCATTCGCTCGGCGACGGCTCGGTCGCGCAACAGCTTTAGCAGCGCGTCCGCGAGCGATTGCGCGTCGCCGGGTGGCACAAGGTAACCGGTAAGTCCGTCGCGGATAATTTCGCTGAGCCCTCCGCCCGCAGTGGCTACCACCGCTCTTCCGCGCATCATCGCCTCTACGGCGACGATCCCGAACGGCTCAGCCCAAAGCGATGGTACGGCTTGAACCCACGCCGCCTCGCACGTCTGCTCCAACACATCTCGCGAGAGGTGTCCTGTCATGTCGACGCTCGATGCGATGCCAAGCTTCCTTGCCAGTCGATGCACGTTGTCCCTTTCCGGTCCATCACCCGCGATTAGCAGCCGCGCGTCCGGAAGCTCTTGCACGATCTTCGCGAAAGCATGCAACAGGATGTCGACGCCCTTCTCCCGAACGAGGCGACCGGCGAACGACACAGTCGGCGGAGGTGAGAGTGGCGGGCGCGGATCACGCACCTCCGTGCCGTGCGACAACACGGCGGATACATCAATGCCGTCTGCGGTGAGGAAACGTCGTGTGGCTTCACTGTTCGTCACGATCAGCCGGAATACGCCGCGCCAGCGACGCCATAGCTTCATCTGAAGCATCAGTGGCGCCCAATCATGCAGTGGCAGGCATCCGTTGCTGTAGCACGGAGCGCCGAAGCGCACGCTGCATTCGCTTCCGTCAGGAAGCATCTTGGTTCCCAACGGGCACACCGGCCGATACCACGCCACGTAGTAGATGCTGGGAACGCTGCGCAGGAGAGGAAGTATCAGCGGCGAAAGCTGTGTCAGGAACAACTTCACATGCACGACATCAGGCTTGAATTCGGCGAGCACGCGTTTGAGGCTGTGGTACGCAGACGGATTCGCGGTCTGCACTATCGTTCGGAATGACGACAGTGTGCCGAAGCACTCGTAGTCAGCCTGTCCTCTGGGCCCGGCCTCCGGTCGAGCTGAGCTGCTGAAGAGCCGCGCGTCGTGTCCACGGCGCCGCAGCTCCTTACGCAAGCCAAGCAGTTGTACCTCGGCACCGCCTGCCGGTGTGCCATAGTCACTCACCAGAAGGATCTTCACTTCAGGTCGTTCCGCTGGGCCGTATCGCGTGGCACATCTCGACCGGACTGGACTGGCAATGTTGCCTTGGACGAGCCTCTATGCGTAAACGCCTCCCAGTAATAGCCAGCAGCATTAGCCACCTGCGTCAGCGCCACGGCCGCTGTTATGACAAGTGGAGAGTTTCTCCCGCGCTCGCTCACCGGAACCACAAATGGATAGCGGAGCATTTCCATGTAGAACGAGAGAGGCTCGACCTTCACTCCCGTATGTTTTCCGGATTCAGAGTGCGCCGCGCGCAGCTGGTGAAAGCGGTGCGCGCCGCGGCCGTAGCCGAAATGTTGGCGCCAGAAGGAGCGCATTGTGAGCTGGTGCGCGTGTTCGACGACTGCCTCGGGGGCGTAGGTCAGCTGAAACCCTTTCCGGAGCCAGCGCTCGCACAGCTCGCGATCCTCCGCGGCGGCGGATGGGAATGCCGTGTCAAAACCGCCGATCTGAAGAAACAACTCACGCGGCATCGCGAGATTGTTGGACGTCAGGAAACGCACGCCGTCTGCTGGAGAGCTGCGCGAGTTGAAGTATTCGTACAGATAGCTGATAAGGATCTGGCTCGCGTTGGCGTAGGGGTTATCGCTCAAGGCGCATGTGGTGAGACCGCCGATCGCCTGGTCAGTCGCCGCCACGTGCCTCGCCGCGAGCGCCGCGAGCCAGCCAGCTGCGGGCGCGCAATCGTCATCCGTAAACGCGAGCAGAGACCCGGTTGCGCGCTCCGCACCAGTATTGCGCGCTCGGGCTGGACCGGCATGCGACTGCGTGGCGACCGTTACGTCGATTCGGCCGCGGAAGGGCGCAGCGACCTCCTCTGGCGACGTCGGGCTTCCATCGTCCACCACGATCACCTCGAAGCGGTCGGATGGGTAGTTCTGCGCGGCCAGTGCCGCGAGGCATTTGGCAAGTGGCTTCGATCGGCCGAGTGTGGGGATGATGACCGAACAGAAAGGAAGCTGTTGCTGCATCAGGCCCCCGTCGCGCTTTCGCGAGACGTGAACGCTCGTACGACCGTCTCTCGCGCGATAGCGAGCTCAGGACCAGTGAACTCACCCAGCAGGTGCAGTGCTCCAATCGACAAGATCGCCAGGACGGGAAGCTTCGCGATCAGGAGCAAACCGGAAGCCGGCAGGAACGTCGCGAGAGCGAACACGCCGCTGGTAACCGCCACGCTTCGCAACAGACTCGGCAGTGGTGGAGCCACGCGCCACGCGCTGTATAAGGCAATCAGAGCGGCGAACGCACCCGCGGCTGCGACGCTCGTAGTAACGACCGCCGCGCCCATCGCACCAAAGTGAGGAATTACAAGCAGATGTCCCACGGTCGCTGAAACAAGAAGCGCGATCCCCAACGTAGCCGCGAAGCGGGCGCGATTTATCGCGGTCAATACTGCGGTGGAAATTGAAACTATCACCAGTGACAGCGCACCAAATGTGAGCACGGCCAGCACCCCTTTCGCCGGTGCGTACAGCGGACCGAATACGAACAACACGATTTCTGCCGCCGAGCCCGCGACCAGCCCGCCGAACGGCAGTAAACGAAGTCCCATACGCAATGCGTCGCGTGTCAGCGAACGGGCGATTGCGTCCTTTCCTTCACGCAGCGCACGAGTGAGCGTGGAGAGGAGTACAGGAGAGAACGACAGCGTGAAGAGGCCTGGCAGTAATGCGAGGCTTTGGGCTGCCGCATACACTCCCGCGTCCGCGGCAGTGGAACCAAGCGCCTTGAGTACGAGAAGATCGACCCTGTCGAATGCACGCATGCACAGACCGAAGACCACGAGGGGCACGGCGACAAGCAAAACGCGCCGAATGGGGAGGCTGGATCGCCCAAAGACGGTGGGTTGTACATAGCGACGCGCGATAATCAGCTCAACGAGCAATCCGCCCATGCTCGCGAGAATTGCGCCGGTGATGGAGAGGCCGGCACCGACGAGCGCGATCACAAGTATAAGCCTGACAATCCACCGGGCACCGCTCATTCGCGCCCGTTCGTTGTATCGCCCGGTTCCGACCAGAACGTCCCGGTGGGCATAGGCGATTCCAAATAAGGGAATCTCGAGTGCGAACAGACGCAGAATTCCCGCCAGAGCCGGCTCGTGGAGTAACGCGGCGATGGAACCGGCGAATACCCAGACCGTAGCCGTGGCGATTGCCGCAGCAGCCAGATGAAGCCGCAACACTGTAGTGCCCGCTGGTTGCCAGTCTCGAGACTCTCCGATGAGCCTTACAGTCGCCCGCGAAAACAGCGACACGATGCTCCACTCGACCCATGCGATTATTGTCGCTGCCATCGTGAATAGCCCGAATTCCGTTGGGCCAAGCCGGCGTGTGAGGAATGCTACGGTCAGTATGCCGGTCGGCAGCATCAGGAAATCCGCCATAAAAATGCGGAAGCTTCCGCCCAGCCCGTATTTTTCGTCAGCTGTGCGCGCACCGTCGCGTCCGGCCGGTAGCGAGCCGCCTTCAGCTGACAACGTTGACACGATGCGGCAGACTTCCACTCTCCATGTCGCGTATCGCGATTGCGCGCCCGGATCTCGCCGACTCTTCAGCCGCAAGGATTACAGACAGGCTCCGGTAACCGTCTTCGATGTCCGGAACCGCGGGTTTCCTCGCTGATACCGCAGCCACGAAGTGTGTCAGCGCTGAGCGAAAGGAAGGCTCGTACGCGGCTGCACGCAGCTTTCTCAGGAAAAACGGAATGCGGCCGAGCGTGCCAACTTCGTCCCGAAGCCGTCCGAATAAATCTGCAAAATTACTCCGCCCCGATATCGCGACGTGAGTTGAGCGGTGCCTGTCGAAAGTCATCCGCCCTCGTGAACCATACACGTCGAAGCGATCTTCTTCGGCCGCGCCAAAGGAGAATAGAGAGTGTGCCGGGATGTCTCTCTCCAGCAAGAAGCTCATTTGCGCCGTGTCTGCCTCGCTGTGACGGGACTGCACCATCGCCTGGACTTCGGTGATCTCCTTTCCGAACAGAAATCGCATCATGTCGACGTGATGTGACGCCAGGTCCAGAAGCACTCCGCCACCCGATTGGCGACTTAGCTTCCACGCTGGAATCTCACCGCTGGTCGTGAAAACGGAACGCGCCGCAACGAGGTCGCCTGTTCGTCCCGAAGCGAAATGCCGGCGCGCAGCCTCATGCAGTGGGTTGAAGCGATAGTTGAAGCCGACCATTCCCACCAATCCGGACCGGCGATACGCGTCGAGAAGCTGGCGGCCGTCTTCCAGGGTCGTCGCAATGGGCTTTTCAAGGTAGACGTGCTTACCTCGTTCGAGTGCAGCCACCGCGGCCACGGCGTGCATCGCGCTTGGAC
>JACDCM010000286.1 GCA_013817545.1 Gemmatimonadaceae bacterium
CCGGTAAGCGCCGAACAATAGAGAATGTCAAATCGTGTGACTGCAAGCGAAAAACGCCACGGTTGTATCGCTATCAAGCATTACGAGCATCGGCTCACGGTGTCAACATAAGCGCCGAAGCCCTGCCGCGAGTGCTCTCATCGTAAGAGCGTTGAGAGTCGCGGCAACCGTCGGAGTAGTATTTCCCAGTTCAGGGCGTGTCGGCGGGCGATGCTCGCAGGACTTGCCCACCTCACCGCGCTTGGGCATGCCTTCGCGGCTCCGCAACTGCCTTGTCGATCGGACCTTCGACTCCCACAGGGACACCAGCCGGCACTTGAGCGGCGACCGCCGCCGGTGATGTGTCGCGGAGCGCGTCATACAGGCGCATGCCAAGAATCATCCCAAGAACAGGCGCGGCCCAGTACAGCCAATGCGCGCTCCACCCACCACCCGCCACCGCCGGTCCGAGCGTCCGCGCCGGGTTGAAGCTGCCGCCGGTAAGCGGGCCAGTTACCAACGCGCCCGCGAATACTGTCGTGCCGATCGCGAAGGGCGCCACCGCCGTGTGTACCCGCGTGTCAGTGGCCACACTCATGATCACGAAACCGAGAAGACCCGTGAAGCCTGCTTCGATAACGAACGCGCGACCGAGACTCACGGCTGGCACCGTCGAGCCCAGTCCGCCGACTGGTCCCAAGAGCCAGCGCAACAGGAGGGACGCGGTAATCGCGCCCACACACTGCGCAACAACGTACGGCAGAACTTCGCGAGCGGGAAATCGGCGCACCGACCACAGTCCGATTGTAACCGCCGGATTCACGTGCGCGCCGCCGAGATGTCCACTGCTGGCAACGATGAGAGTCACCGCCAAGCCGAACGCGAGCGACACGCTCGCGTGGCCGAATGCGCCTGTCTTCGCCGCGACCATTGCAGCGCCCGGGCCGATCGCGACCAGCGCGAAAGTGCCGAGCGTCTCCGCGACGTAGCGGCGTGCATCCCGGCCCGTCACGTCAGGCACCGGAAACCACCGGTGGTTTGCCACCCGTGCGCAGGAACTCGGCGAAGTCGTCCGGCAACCCAGCCGCCTGGACGCCGGCGACCGCCATCTCAATGTCGTACTCTACGCGCACAAATTCGGCGTGCGGCGCCATGTCGCCCAGAGTGAGAAGCACGTAACCCGCACGCCAATCGCCGTCCTTGGGACGGCCGACGCTGCCGGTATTGATGAAGTGGATCCCCTCAACCGTGCGGTGCCAGGGCTTGTGCGTGTGACCGAAGGCGATTGCGTCGCCTGCTGCGAGGCCCATGGTCGCCGCCATCTTGAGGCAGAAATCATCGGAGCGATCCTCGGTCCAGTACAGCGTGTTGAGCGTTGCTGTGCCATGCACGAGCACGAGGCGCGGCCCGCTCACGTGTCCGCCGAGTGGTCTCAGGTCGAGCGAAAAGGGCAGCGCTGCCAGAACACGCCTGGTCTCCCGCGTCACAGTGCGGCGCGTGTACTCGTAGCTCACATGTGCGAGCTCTTCCTGTCGCGGGTTCTCAGACTTGCAACCACAGTGCTTGTAGTCTGCCGCCACGGTGGAGTCATAATTCCCCGCGACGCCGAAGATGGCGCGCTCGCGCAGTCTGTCGACGACCGCGTTCGGACTGCTCGCGTAGCCCACGAGATCGCCCGCGTGGTAGATCGCATCCACGTCGCCACGCCGATCGATGTTGTCCAGCACAGCGTCCAGCGCCTGCAGGTTTGCGTGGATGTCGGAGATAAGCGCGTAGCGCATCGGAGGTTGGGCTCTGTCTAACGGTCAGGTGGCGGCGTCGAGTGGCCGGTACATTACAGTGGCCGTAGCCGGACACGCGCCCTGGAATTCCTTCGTCTCGCGCACGTCAGCCGGCACCTGCTCTCGCGTGATTTCGCGGAAGCCGAAGGACGGGAAGTAACGGTCGGCGGTGGTCGTGAGCAGATATAGCGCGTTTATGCCGCGTGCCTCAGCGTCGGCGATTACACGCGTCACGAGCGCTCGCCCGAGCCCACGCGAGCGCCACTCCGGCGACACCGCAACGGAACGCAGGAGAGCATTGTTACAACACACCTCGAGGCCCGCTACCCCTACCAGCTCCGAGTCGAACTCGGCGACGGTGAAACTCGCGAGAGCATCCGCCACACCAGCCAGCGGAAGGCCGGCGGCTGTGAGCAGTACAGCGACCTTCGCAAGGTCATTCGTTTGCGCGGGGCGCAGCGTCGCGTTGGCGCTTTCCGTACTGGCAGCAATCGTTTTAAGCATCGGTGATTTTTTCATTGCAGAAGTTTGTCGAACACGACTGGATCGAGTCGAAAGCGAGATTGCTTTGCCGTTGCGCGGCTCGCAATGAATGCGTCCAGGGATGGCCACAGCGTCTCTGGCTACTGTCAGGCGGCGGGCTTGCTCGCTCGGACGAATGCGGCGCCGACGCGACCGTCCACTTCGCGGGCGATACGATCCGCATCGAGGCCGGTGCTAACCAGGAAGGCGCGCGCGTCCGCGGCGTCGTAGGTGCGAGTGAACTCCACGCTCGCGTCTTCAAAGCCGGCGTCTCGTAGAAGCGTGGTGAATTCGGTGTCGGAGAGCGCTCCAGCGACGCAGCCCACCCACAGCTCCATGCTGCGCTTCACGTCAGGCGGCAGCTCGCCCTTCACTACCACGTCGGATACCGCGAAGCGACCGCCAGGCTTGAGGACACGGAACGCTTCCTTCAGCACAGTGCGCTTGTCGCCGGAAAGATTGATAACGCAATTCGAGATGATGACGTCAATGCTGGCGGAAGGCAGCGGGATCTCCTCGATCCTGCCACGGAGAAATTGCACATTCGTAACGCCTGCTTCCGCCGCATTTTTTTGCGCCAGTGTCAGCATGTCGTCAGTCATGTCCAGGCCGTAGGCTTTCCCTGTCGGCCCTACGCGGCGCGCGGAGAGCAGAACATCGATACCGCCGCCGGAGCCGAGGTCGAGGACAACTTCTCCGGCCTTCAGTTCGGCCAGCGCTGTGGGGTTCCCACAGCCGAGCGACGCAAGGACGGCTGACTCCGGCAGCTCATCGGTCTCACCGGTGACGTAGAGATTCGACGTGATCGGATCTGTTGCGCCGTCAAAGGCGGTCGCGCCGCAGCAGGTGCTTACCGGACCGCAGCAGGTGCTGCCGCTGACATGTGCGGCCTCGACGCTGTCCAGCACTCGCCGCGCTGCAGCGCCGTATGTCTCACGCACGCTGGCTGTCAGGTCGTCACGGGTGGCTGGCGCGGCAGCCCTGAGGCTGGCCGTCGTAAGCTCACTCGCCGCGCTCGCGTCGTCGCAGCAGCCGGGCGCGCAGCAAGCAGCACTGTCGCTGGGAATTGTTGTCAGGGGTGAGGAAGACACTGTGATACCTCCCGATCAAGAAATGTTGATGTATGGGGTAAACGCGGACGGGTCAAGCCTTCGCGTGCTCATCCGCAGCAGCGCCCGATAGTGAGGTTGAGCGCTCTCAGCTTGGAAGGCTGAAGCGCGACAGCCATATCGTGCACCTGAGCCAGTGCCTCTGGGGTGATGCTGTAGTAGGACCAGCGCCCTTCCTTCCGATCGACTACGAGCCCAGCCTCACGCAATACTCGGAGGTGAAAGGAGAGTCGCGACTGCGCGGCCTCGAGTTCGTCCTGCAGCTCGCAGACGCACCGTTCCCCGCCACGAAGCATTTCCAGAATACCAAGACGTGTCTCGTCGGAGAGCGCATGAAAGAGCTGCGCGGCACGTGAGAGATCAACGGTGGTATTCACGCGAGGAGTATACATCAACTTTCCTTTATATGTCAAGCCTGCAACGTGGTAAATGTTGAACGGATCCCACTGAATATGCGCGCAACTACGGGAAGCGCCCGTTGAACAACTCCATTGATAGCTACACATTCAGAGACGGCCATGCGCCACGCCGGATACGAATGCCGCCAAGGGCCAGCAACGTTGTCAGGTATCCGAGTACTCCCAGTGTCGCCGCCGCCCAGAGGCCATGGCTTCGGAGCGTGAAAAGCAGACCCGCCATCGCGAGCCCAGCTACAGCGACCCGCCAGAATCGCCGGCCTGAGGCGAACGGAAATCCTGCGCCGTGAGCAAAGACGAACGCGAGAGCTGTCCGTGCACCCTCAGTTACCACTGTCGATATGGCGGCGCCCATCATGCCATAGCGAGGAATGAGCACGAGATTCATCCCAATATTCAGTACTGTGCCCATCGCGTTGAGGTGCAGCAATCGGTGCTCATGCGCGTGCGATACAAGCGCTGCGACAGGAGCTTCGCGAAGCTGCGACAACGGGATGGCCCAGATCAGCAACTGAAGCACTGCGGCGGCCGGCATGTATTCCTGTCCGAAGACGAGGGCCACCACCTGAGGCGCGAGGATCCACCCCCCGATTGCCGCAGGGAGGACAACCGCGAACACGTGCGCCAATGCCGTCTGGTAAAGCTCACGCTGCCCGCCGGCCACCCCTAGCCGGGTTAGCGCCGGCAGCAGGCTCATTCGGTATGCCAGCCCGACGCTGATCGCGAGGCTGATCGGCGTGTAGGCAGCGGCGTAGTAGCCAGCCGTGCGCGCACCACGAAAGGCGCGCAGCATGATCAGATCGGAATTGTACACGAGCAGTCCGAGCAGTGCCGCAAGCACTACCGGATATGATCGAAGCAATAGTGGGCGCACAACTGCCCAGTTCCAGCGCAACCCCAGGTGGACGCCCAGCCCCCGTAGCCACCATGCGAGCAGAGCGGCCGTGAGCGATCCGGCCGCGAGATGCGCCAGTGGAACGATGAGGAAATCGTCCGAGCTGCGTACAAGCAGCAGAATCAACGCGAGCCCGAGCAATTCGCCAAGCACTCGCGAGAACGACGCCCGCTCGGTCTTCTCGAGACCCAGGTGCACCCAGCGAGTACTGGCTCCGATCGTTACCAACGTGAGCGCGAAGACAGCCAGGACCAGGGCGTCTCTACGCGGCAGCCACACAAAAGCGCCAGCCGCGAGCAGCAAAGTCAGAAGGGCGGAAGCGGCGAGGCGGAACGCTATGAGCGGGCCGGCGATTCGTGACGCCTCCGCGTGATTTCGCGCGACCTCGCGCGTTCCTATGAGATCCAGCCCGCCGTCAGCAACGCGGCTGAAATACAAGAGAATCGCTGTCGCGAATGCAATCGCGCCGTACACTTCGGCCCCAAGCACGCGCGCCAGGTACACTGACGCCACGAACGCGAGAATGCGGGCGACAACTTCCCCCGACCCGATGGTAAGGAAGTTTCGAGTGACGACGCGCTCAGACAGACCGGCGCTGACCAACCCCCCATCCATGCCTGTGGCGGCCAACTCCGTGTCAGACACGCTGGTGACCGCTAGCTCCGCGCTACCGCCTCGCTAGCAATTCGTCCAGCCTTGTAGCTTGCGCAATCTCGAGTGCCGAACCGTACACCTCTTCCGCTTCCTTGGATCGGCCCGATTGATTTAATGCTTCTGCGAGCAGCGCACCGGTGGCGACGTACGTGTACGGAATGTTCGCGGAAGCGCGGTCGGTCCAGTCATGCAGCCGTTTCAGCGACCCGATCCCTTCCCATGTCTTCCAGAGTGCCGAGGTACGCGGCACATCCAGCCATCCTTCTCCCCGAATCAGAACCGTGTCT
>JACDCM010000287.1 GCA_013817545.1 Gemmatimonadaceae bacterium
GCAGGCGCGCCTATGGGCGCCCGAACCGAACGCAGACACGAATGATGCTAAACCATGAAGACTGACAACGCCCGCGAGCTCAGGGTCCTTGTTTTGGGCTGCGGTCGTATCAGCGAGCGTCATTTCGAGGCGATCCGGGAGCATCCGCACCTTACACTCGTAGGGGTGGCCGACGAGCTGTACGAACGGTCCCGCGCGGCTGGCGAGCGGATGGGAGTTCCGGCGTTCGCGAGCTTCAGGGAAATGCTTGCCGAAACGGAGGCGAACATCGCAGTGATCTGCACGCCGAGTGGACTTCACCCGCGCCACGGCATCGTGGCGGCGGGGCACGGGCTTCACGTAGTATGCGAAAAACCGATGGCAACGCGGCTCGAAGAGGCGGATGCTCTCGTGCGAGCTTGCGACGAGGCAGGGGTACAGCTGTTCGTCGTAAAGCAGAACCGGTTGAATCCTGGTATTCAGCTTCTCAAGCGTGCGATAGAGAAGGATCGCTTCGGCCGTGTCTACCTTGCGAACACGACGGTGCGATGGAATCGCCCGCAATCGTACTACGACCTCGCGCCATGGCGCGGCACCTGGGAGTTCGATGGCGGAGCGTTAATGAACCAGGCGAGTCACTACGTCGACATGATTCAGTGGCTGGTTGGGCCGGTGGAATCCGTCATTGCGAAGACAGCAACGCTTGGAAGACGCATAGAATCCGAGGATACTGGCGTCGCGATTCTTCGATTTCGCAATGGTGCCATTGGGACCATCGAGGTAACAATGCTGGCGTTCCCGAAGAACATGGAAGGGTCAATCGCCGTGCTGGGCGAGAAGGGCACCGTCAAAGTGGGCGGCACCGCCCTGAACAGAATCGAGCATTGGGAGTTTGCCGAGTACGACGACGATGATCGTGAGGCTGAAGCGCTGCGCAGCGCGCCGAACCCGTTGTCAGTGTACGGCTCGGGGCACCTCGCCTACTACGAGAACGTGGTCCGTGTGCTGCGAGGAGAGGCGTCCGCGGATACTGACGGACGGGAGGGTCGCAAATCTCTCGAGCTCATCCTTGGCATTTACGAATCTGCGCGTACGGGACGCGAAGTATCCCTTCCGCTGCGCACCTTCTCCCGTGAGGGGCAGCTGACATGACCGAAATGCGCGAGATGCCAGGCGGTTACTCGGTGCACCAATCGAGCTACGTCGATGATGGCGCCCGCATCGGTGCCGGGACGCGCATCTGGCATTTCTGCCATGTAAATGCCGGTGCCGTGATTGGTGAGCGGTGCAGCCTCGGTCAGAACGTGGTGGTAATGTCCGGAGTACGACTCGGAAGCAACGTGAAGGTGCAGAACAACGTGAGCATATACGAGGGCGTGGAATGTGAGGACGATGTCTTCCTCGGTCCATCGATGGTATTCACAAATGTCATCAATCCTCGAAGCCACGTTTCCAGGAAGCACGAATATCTGGCAACGCGCGTCAAGGTTGGCGCATCCATCGGCGCAAACGCGACGATAGTGTGCGGCTACACACTTGGCGAATACTGTTTCGTCGGCGCCGGTGCGGTCGTAACCCGGGACATTCCGGCATTCGCGCTTGTGACGGGCGTACCTGGCAGGATCAGCGGATGGATGTGCCGATGCGGCGAGCGTCTTCCGATAACCGGGGATCCCGCGGAAGGGTTGAAGGCGACTTGCGCAGTTTGCGGCGAGCAGTACGTCGTCAAAAACAGCGTGATCCGCTCGCACACCCCGCCCGAGGCCGCGCTCGGGGCACAGGACAGCGGGCGGTGAATAGCACCGTCAACCTTTGGCCTGTGTTGCATCGGGCAATGACCAGAATCACTTGAGTGCGGCGGTGAACGCGCAAGTGCCACTCGGTCTCGTATGCAACTCGTATCATCGCGGTGGCATCACAAGCTGGATGGTGGATCTCGCCGCGGAGTGGGCGGCGCGAGGAGCGGAATGCTGGTTCGTTGCACCCCGGCCGCGCGCTCCCTTCGTCTCCTCCGGAGATCGTCCAACCGTCCTGGATCTGCTCGAGAAACGTTACGAGGGCACCACACCAGCGGTTGTGGCGCCCGTGGTAGGGCGGGAGTACGAATTCGGCACGGAAGACTATCGTGCGACCGTTTATTTCGATGCTGTGCTCGGGCGTGTCCCAGCGGGAGTTCCCCTGGTCGTAAGCGACGATCCAGCCGCATGGCAAGCTGCAGCCTGGTTAACAGAACGCAATCCGCTTGTAGGCGTTCTGCACGCTGATGAGGATCACTACTATCGCCTGGTCGAGCGTTACGGATCCTCATCGGCCGCGCTCGTCTGCGTCTCGGAACGCATTCGCCGGCACGCGTCTACGCTCGCGGAAAGCCAAGGGAGGCGACTGGTAACGATACCATGCGGAACCCAGATCGCGGCGAACCTGCAACGCTCGGCCGAGTTGTCCGGCGCGCCTCTGCGTCTGATTTGGATCGGACGCATGGACGAACGTCAGAAGCGTGTTAGCGATCTCCCGAAAATCGCCAGCGCTTTGCGTAGACTAGGGCTGGAGTTCACGCTCGATTTGTTCGGCGATGGCGGTGATCGCGGAATGCTTGAGAGTGCGATTCGCGCCGAGCAAGTCGACGGACTAGTGCGGTTGCACGGGTGGCGAAGCAGTGATGAGCTCACGCGGGCGCTGTCTTCGGCGGATATCATGCTCATGCCGTCCAACTTCGAGGGAATGTCGGTTGCCGTCATGGAATCGCTGGCGCAAGGGTGTTGCGTTGTCGCGAGCAGGGTTAGCGGCGTGGAGGACTACGAGCAAAATCCCCTGGCTGAGGGTGCCCTTTGGCTGCATCCCGTTGGGGATGTCGCCGCGGCCGCCGATTGCGTAGCGGCGGCCGCGCTGGTTCCACGTGAGATTCGCGAAGAGCGTTCCCGGTCATTCGCGGAAGCTGAGTTCTCCATTTCGCGGAACGCCGATCGTTGGGCTGAACTTCTGCCTGCACTGTCGCCCACGCATCGACCAGCGCACGCAAACCTTCGGAGAAAACTCGCTTCAGTGATCTCCTATCCGGTCGCGGCTCAGAGAATAGCGCGTCTCTGGGTGCGCGGCAGACGACAGCCTGGTGCGGCATTGGCCCCGCGCGAAGGGCGTGGAATGCCCCTGGATGCTTCAAGGTGATGAGGACTCCGTTGAACGAATCGGCGCAGCCGATAAGTGGTCTGGTCGAAGTCGCGCCAATAGCTCCAAAGCGCTTCCGGCTTCATCCGCTCCGCAGCAGCGTTGTTGGGGCCCTGTTGGCGCTACTGGTGCTGGAGTTGCTCTTCCGCCTGATCGGCTTCGAACGAACGCAGCGTGGTTCGGTGCGCGAGATTCGACACTTTACGGAAGGTTTCGCAACGTCGCACTTTGGTCCGGACGGTGTTCGGCTTACAGGTAACCTGGCGATACAGGGTGCGCCGCTATGGCTCATCATCGGTGACTCCCATGTTGAGGCGCGTGAGGTTTCCGACGCCGCTACAATGGGTGCAGTACTCGAGCAAATGGCGAGGTCACGAGGTCGTTCGCTCAACATTCGCCAGTACGGATGGAGTGGCACTGCCGCACCGGCCTATATCGTCACAGCGGATTCGATGCTGCGAGCCTGGGCGCCCGAGTGGGTCATCATTGTTCTTGGTCCAGAGGATGTCGGTACGCAGCCACTTGAAACGGCGCGGCTGTGGCGGATGCGGATTGAGCCCGACACATCAATCAGGCTTCTGGACGTTCGCTTTCGTCCCTCGGCAGCCACGGGGCTGCGGGGGTGGTTGCGAGAACGCTCTCTTACGCCGAGCGCGATGATCGGGGGGTTAAGCCGTCAATCGGCGCTTTTCGCGCAGTTTACTCTCCGGCTGCCGCAGGTTCGTGGGGCTTACGCCGCGCAGGGAGGCGAGAAAACACAGGAAATGGGCTTGATCGCTCACGCCACGGTTGGCGCTCTTCAGGATGCCTATGCGGATCGTCTGCTCGTCGTCTACGCGTCGCCGATCGGACATTCGGGGGGAGAGACAGCCGATCCTGAAGAGAGTGCGCTGCTCGCCGCGTGCGCGCTCGAGAAGGTGCGGTGCATTTCCACGCGCGAAAGCATGCGCGAAGAGCGCGATAAGCGGTTCCGGCTGAGCCGTGGTTTCTCGAACACGGCGCCTGGAGAGGGCCACCTGAACGCTGTCGGACACGACGTCATAGCGCGCGATATATGGCATGCTCTGGTTCCGCCTGCGTCAGCTGACCAGTAACGCAGGTCGGTAGGAGCGGTGGTCTTTACTTCATGGGCATTCGTAAAATTCCTCGCCGTCGTTCTGGTCGGATTACGCATCATGCCGACGAGAATGCTGCGACAGCTTCTCATTCTCCTCGCGAGCGCGTATTTCTACGCGTACTGGGAGCCAGCCTATCTGCTGCTCCTCGCGACTCCGAGTCTCATCGACTACTGGTGCGCGATCGCGATAGAGGACAGCGGCAAGGCGCATATCCGCAAGCGCTGGCTGCTCTTCAGCCTCATCTCCAATCTCGGACTGCTCGCGTATTTCAAATACACAGGTTTCTTCGCGGAAACCATCGCGGGTTTGTTCGGCATGGAAAGGCCGCAGCTCGACATAGTTCTTCCGGTCGGCATCTCGTTCTTCACGTTCAAGACACTCAGCTACACGATAGACGTCTATCGACGGGAAATAGCTGCGTGCCGCAACATGTGGCAGTACGCAATGTTCGTGGCGTACTTTCCCGAGCTCGTTGCGGGACCGATCGTCCGCGCATCGGTTTTTCTTCCCCAGATGACCCGGTCGCTGAAGCTCGCATGGCCACGCACGCTCGTCGGTCTTCAGATTATCCTCCTCGGCGTCACGAAAAAGCTCGTCATCGCCGACCGGTTGGCTCCGTTCGCGGATGCAATTTTCGCTGCTCCGGAACTGTACTCGCCACTCACAGTGGCGAGCGCGGTACTGGCCTATTCGCTGCAGATCTACTGTGATTTTTCCGGCTACTCCGATATCGCAATAGGTGTATCGCGCATTATCGGCTTCGATCTTCCCGAAAACTTCAACATGCCGTACGCCGCCACCTCGATAACGGACTTCTGGCGCCGTTGGCATATGACCCTCTCGAGTTGGCTTCGAGACTATTTGTACATTCCGCTCGGCGGCAATCGCAAAGGTCAGATACGTACATACGTGAATCTCATGCTGACCATGCTGTTGGGAGGTCTTTGGCACGGCGCGAGTTGGACGTTCGTTGTCTGGGGCCTGCTGCATGGTGCTGGTCTTGCCGTTCACAAGCTCTGGAGTACTGTTTTTCCGGGGCAGAGACGTCCGTTCAGAGGCGTGGTCGGCTGGGCCCTGACGTACGGTTTTGTGTGCTTCGCCTGGATTTTCTTTCGATCTCCCGACTTCTCAACCGCGGTCGCTATCGTGCGAAAGCTCGCCTTCATCGACCGCGCAGGCGTGGACTGGGTGTACTCGCCGCTGTGGATAATTCTTCCTCTCGTCGTTCTGGGCCACTTCATAGGTCTGACGGCAGCACGGCAGGCACGAATCGCACAATCGCCTCGACGCGTTCCGCCTCCGGCGTGGGCAGCCGGGCTATACGCCTCGGTGCGAAACCGCTTCGCTCT
>JACDCM010000038.1 GCA_013817545.1 Gemmatimonadaceae bacterium
GTGCAACACTGCGGTTGCTACAGCGCGTTTGTTACCGTCGCGCCGCTGGGCATGAAGAGCCACATGAAATGGAGACGTCACAATCATGAGCCCAGAAGACTGCGAAGAGGACTGCGAATCCGAAGACGTATAGACGCGGCCGGCCCACGCCTTGGCGATGCTGTCCCTGTACACGACTATGCCTCGTTCGCCTTCGGCACTTGCAAGCCCATCGAGTGCATCGAACGCACGTGGTGTACTATCGCGCACACTGAGCGCCTGATCGGCTATTCCCTCCAATGCCTGTACAGTTTCAAGCAAGGCACCGAGCAGCGCAGTGGCTCCTCGACCGGTTAACGCCGCCCGATATTCGAGCCAGTGCTCACTGATCTTGCCGAGCTCACGCTGAGACAGTTCGGCCGCCAGGCAGAACGCTCCCAACGCAGCTCCGGTGGCAATGGCCCACCGCCGTCCCGGAGACGGGAGCGGCAGTACGACCAGGAGCGCGATGACCGAAAAAGCTACGGTCACCACGAGGTAGCGAATCTGCGGGGAACCAAGCCAAGCGGCCGCGGCAACCATGGCCGCGCCGGTTGCGGCCGTCCAAACCAGTGGCGCCACCTTTCGCTGACGCGGACCGATCTGCTGCTCCGTCAACCAGGTACGAATCTCAGTTCCTACCATCCTTCGGGCCGGAGAGACCCGAACGGCCTACTGCATTGGATGCCGGCAATGCCGCTAGTTGTAACGGTCGATGGCAAAAAAACCATCACTCCGTGAGTCGAATAAGGTACGCCGTCGTTGCGCCGACGACTGCCCGCTGGCGTCGCTGAGTTATCCTTGTGCTGCGTGCACAACATTCGATACATTCTCCCTGGAACACGCGCTCTGTGGGACCGTACTAACAACGAAGCGGTACCGGACACAGCGGCCAAATGCCACTGTTGTTTCGGAAGCGGTCCACTACTAAGAATAAACCGTGGCTGGAAGGGAGCGGCGTAGAATTTAATGGCTTCTCCCATGCGTACCACCGACCGGCCTGTACGGCTCCTCAAGGAGATGACCCCTGCCGAGGTCGCCGCCATTATCGCCGATGACCCACGCCTGATTGTTCCCGTTGGAACGTGCGAACAACACGGCCCGCATCTACCGATCGGCTGCGCCACGTTGATCGCTGAACGCCTCGCCGACGATCTCTCGGCGGAATATGGCGTGCTTCGGGCCCCGACGATCGAGTACGGAGTGAATGTCGATTCGGAACGGACGTTCGCGGGAAACGCTTCCATGCGGAAGAAGACACTGCACCGAATGTTGAACGATCTCCTCGCGTCCTGGGAAGCGACGGGCTTTCGTGAGTTCATCCTGCTGACGGCCCACGATCATGATCCGCATCAGGAATCTCTGGCAACCGTGGTGACAGACGTCGCGCGGGTTCGCGTGGTGGACGTGTTTGGGGTGGATATCTCCGATCTCCTGGAAGGTCAGCGGGAGCATATGCACGGTGACGAAGCCGATACTTCACTGATGCTGCACCTTGCTCCCCACCTGGTACACATGGAATTGGCGCAGGACTTCATGATGACCCGGGAGGCGATGCGGCGTTACCGCCGGGGCTGGTTGCGCGTCCCCCAAGGTAGCCCAGGCTCCATCGGCAAGCCCTCGCTCGCAACAAGTGCTAAAGGCGAGGCCATTTACAGGCGGTTAAGGGAGCGCATAAGCGAGCGAATCTTTCTTGCTCCTTCGCTCGAAGACTGAACCCCGCCGCTCAGTTCCGGGTATAATACAGCTATGCAATATTCTGCTGTTTTCTCCGCTGCACTTTTGGTCACGAGCGCCTCGCTTCTATCGGCCCAGCCAGCTACGGTCGATGAGGGACGATTCGTCATCACACGCTCCGGCCAACGCATAGGTACGGAAGACTTCACTATCCGCCGTTTGGGTGGTCCTGATCGAAATTCCTTCATGGCCAAGGCAAGCGTGGTGTATGACGATGTGCATCTGTCACCGGCACTCCGCGCCGATCAGGACGGTTCCCCACTCGCCTATCAGATAGAGGTGAAGGCGGGCGCGGAGCTCCGCGAACGTCTGAGCGGACAGCTCGGCCGCGGTCGTTTCAGCGCCCGTGTCAGAACTCCACGCGGCGAGTCCGCCAAGGAATACATCGTGTCTGACGGAGCGCTGGTGCTGGATGATGAAATTTTTCACCAGTACTACTTTCTGGCGCGTGCAGAGCTCGGCACTGTACCGGTAGTTATCCCCCGCCGGAATACCCAGGTGGCGATGCGCGTTGAAATGCAGGGTAAGGAATCGCTTTCAATTGGCGGAATCGGTGTCGAAGCGCGACATCTGGTCATTATGGAGCCAGGCGGCGCACGCCGTCATGTCTGGACCGATGAGCAGGGCCGCGTGCTCAAGGTGACGCTCGAAGAGTCCGGAATTACGGCTATCCGGGACGAGCTGCCACGCTGAGTCGCCAGTAAGATACCGCCCCGCTCTCGCGGGGCGGTTTTTTTGTCCCATGTATAGGGTGAAACCGTAATACTGAGTGATCCGTATTGCACGCAGACTCAACCAAAGGATCCCCCCAAAATGCAACTCACGTCCGTAGCTCTGCTCGCCTCGCTCACAGCGGTATCGCTGACGAGTATGGCCTCTGCCCAAGCGCGCGATTCCCTGAGCGGCCCCGCACTGACGCTTGAGGAGGCGCAGTCACTTGCCCGGCGCTTCAACCCGGATCATCAACAAATCCGCAACAACCGGCGTGTCGCAACGGCGGCTCTGCGGAGTGCGTACGGCAATCTTTTGCCGAGTGCCGACCTGCTGTTCCAGGGACAGCTGCGCGAAGGTGGAACTCAGCCAATCAACGGTGTCACCTTCGAGAGCTCCGATGTCCGGCAGTCCTCCTACTGGCTCGGCCTCAATTACAACATTAGCGCTGCGACGCTGTTAAGTCCGCGCGTACAGAAAGCCAACGTCGCTGCCGCAGATGCTGACGTAGCCCTGTCAGGAGAAGTGGTCCACGCTGGAGTCGCGCAGCAATACCTGTCCACACTCCAGGCGGAAGCACGCGCGACGCTGCAGGATTCGCTGGTGGTAACTTCCGAGGCACAGCTGGAGCTTGTGCGAGCGCGCGCGGCGGTGGGCTCAGGCACTCAATTGGACGTCGCCCGGGCCGAGGTTACCCTGGGCCAGGCGCGTGTTCAGGCGCTCCAGGCGCATAACGCGGCCGCAATCGAGAAGCTGAGATTGTTCGAGCGCATGGGCGTCCAGCAACCCGCCAATGTGCGGCTGATCTCTACGTTCGCGGTCGCTGAACCGACATTCACTTTGCAGTCCGTACTCGACATGGCGCAGCGCAGAAGCCCCGCCCTCGAAGCTCTTCGCTCCCGTGACAGGTCAGCTTCGCTCGTCGTGCGGCAGGCTCAATCGCAATATCTTCCGGCACTTTCTCTGAACACCGGCTGGGGCGGCTACACCTACGAATTCACCAACAGCAATTTTCTGATCGAACAGCAGAGGCTGGGTATCGAGGGTCAGAGAGCTAACTGCTTTTTCATGGATTCGCTCCGGGTCGGTGCCAACCTCCCACCGTCCAGCCGCAATTGCTCACTGATCGCTTTCAGCCCTTCTCAGGCCGACCGAATCCGTTCGGAGAACAGCCAGTTTCCATTCAATTTTACGAAGCAGCCGATGGCTTTCACCGCGACCGTTTCGCTGCCGCTTTTCGATGGTTTCACACGGGAGCAGCGCGTCCAGGAAGCGCAGGCGGGCAGAAGCAACGCGCGCTATCAGCTGCGCGCGCGCGAGTTGCAGCTTACCCAGGAAGTCACGGCCGCTTACCTGACACTTACGACCGCGGCACGAACCGTGGCGCTGCAAGGCCAGAACGCGGAGAAAGCGCGTGAAGAGCTGAACCTCGCGCAGGAGCGGTACCGGGTAGGCGCTAGTACCTTTCTGGAAGTTACGGAAGCACGTGCCTCGCTAGAGCGCGCTGAGACAGAGCGCATCAACGCCATTTACGACTATCACAAGGCATTCGCCGCGCTCGAGAGCGCGGTGGGCCGTTCTCTCCGCTAATCAAAAGGACAGCATGAGCAAGCGCGCGAAGTGGTCCATTGGCATCGTTCTAGTGGCCGCCCTGGCCCTGGTGATGGTGCTTGGAGCAATGAAGAAGGGCAACAAGGCTACTGAGGTGCGCATTGAACCGGTCAAGATGCGTGATCTGGTTGCGTCGGTCACTGCAAGCGGACAGGTGAGCCCGCGCACCAAAGTCGACCTCAGCGCGGACCTCAGCGGCAGAATCGTTCGGCTGGCGGTGAAGGAAGGGCAGATGGTCTCGAAAGGACAGTTTCTGCTGCAGATCGACCCATCGAATTACGAGGGGGACGTTCAGAGGGCGGAGGCCGGTCTCGCGTCCGCCAGGGCTCAGGCCGCACAATCCCGCGCTAATCTGGAACAGGCACGCGCCACTCACCGACGCTCATCGGAAATTCGTAAGGTCAATCCGACGCTCATCTCTGATGAGCAGCTCGAGCAGCTTCGTACGGCCGAAGACGTGAACGTCGCACTGTCCGAATCGGCCCGGCACCAGGTGGACGTATCCGCCGCCGCTCTGCGCACCGCCCGCTCCAGCCTCGGCAAGACAACCATCATCGCTCCCATGAGTGGCCGCATCACACGTCTCAACGTCGAGGAAGGCGAGACGGCGATCATGGGGACTCTGAACAGGGATGCCGCTACTCTGCTCACCATCAGCGACATGAGCGTCCTCGAGACCAAGATCAAGGTGGATGAGACGGATGTGTCGCGCATTTCCGTGGGGGATTCCGCCATCATCGAGATCGACGCGTTCGGGTCGGATACCACGTTCGTCGGCGAAGTCGTGAAGATTTCGAACAGCTCGCTGCGAGCTAGCGCACTCGGCCAGGCGGGAGGAGACCAGGCGATAGACTACGAGGTCATTGTGCAACTCAAGAATCCTCCGACAGATACACGCCCCGACTTTTCGGCGACTGCTCGCATCATCACCGATATGCGAAAGAGCGTTCTATCAATTCCAATCATCGCGCTAACCGTACGCGAGAACGAGTCGGTTCCAAACAAGGATTCGGCGCAGTCGGTTCTTGGCAAGCAGCCAGTGAAGCAAATCGGAAAAAAAGACGTCGAAGGCGTATTCATCGTCGGCAGCGACAACAAGGTGACCTTCCGCCCGGTTCGGATCGGCATCGCAGGCGATGAGTATTTCGAAGTACTGAGTGGATTGCGCGCAGACGAGAGAATCGTCGCGGGAAGCTATCAGGCAATTCGCGAGCTGAAAGACAGCGCCCTTGTGAGAGAAACCAAGGTTACCGACAAAAAGAAGCCAGACTCGGAGGCGAAGTGAGCATAGACATGCACGAATCCGCTTTCAGCACGACGGCCGAACGACAGGTCGTCACGATGAACGCGGGTGCGACACCATCGGAGGACTGGGTCATCGTGACGCGCGGAATCCGTCGCGATTACGATATGGGCGGTGAAATCGTTCACGCCCTGCGTGGCGTCGATGTCGCGATCAAGCGCAATGAGTACGTGGCGATCATGGGACCTTCCGGCTCCGGCAAGTCGACCCTCATGAACGTCATAGGATGCCTCGACACGCCAACAGACGGGGAATACTGGCTCAACGGCATGCTCGTCTCGAGCAAGGATGACGATGAGCTCGCCCGCGTGCGCAATCGTGAGATCGGTTTCGTTTTCCAGACCTTCAACCTGTTGCCGCGGGCGACAGCGCTGCACAACGTGGAGTTGCCTCTCGTTTATGCCGGTGTTCCATCGGCGGAGCGCAAGCAGCGCGCTATGCAGGCGCTGGAGCGCGTACAGCTCGCCGACCGCATGGATCACCGCCCGAACGAGCTCTCCGGCGGACAGCGGCAGCGTGTCGCCATAGCACGGGCGCTGGTTAATAATCCCGCCATCCTTCTCGCTGACGAGCCGACCGGCAACCTGGATTCCGGGACATCCTCGGAGATCATGCGCGTCTTCGAGGGTCTGGCCGAGCAGGGCCAGACTGTGATCATGGTGACGCACGAGGCGGAAATCGCGGCACACGCGCGACGGGTTGTTGTCCTGCGCGACGGGCGGATCGCGTCTGATACGCGGCGCGACGCGTTCTCCCCTCAAACTGTGGCCTGAGGTGCCGTTCTTCGAGGCGATCCGTCTGGCCTTGCAGCAGATCCGGGTACAGAAGCTCAAGAGCTTCTTCACGCTGCTCGGCGTAACCATCGGCGTGATGTTCCTCATCACAGTAGTGTCGATCGTCGAAGGTATGAGCCGGTACATGGAGGAGGATTTCGTTGGGAAGTTGATGGGCATCAACACCTTCGAGGTCCGTCGCTTTCCTTCCATCAACATGGGCAACACCACTGACGAGCAGTGGCGTGAATGGACACGACGCCCTTTCATCGGCGAAGGCGATGCGCGCGCGATCTCTGCCGCCCTTCCTCCGGGAACGCTATGGGCGACGAATACATTCGCCACCGACGTCCCGATTGAATCGGAGTACGCCAAACAGCGCAAGCTCATGGTCTTCGCTGTTGATGGAGATTATTTCGAGATCAAGAAGATGGAGATTGCCAATGGACGCCCGCTGGCGTCGCAGGAAATGGCGATGGGGGCGTTGAGCGTTGTGCTGGGCGAAGAGGTGGCACGCCATTTTTTCCCCAACGTCGACCCAGTCGGTCGTGCCATCACCGTAGCGGGAACCCGCTACACTGTAGTGGGCGTAGCTAAGAAGCAGGGCAGCGTTTTCGGATTCTCGCTCGACAAGTTCGTCGTCGGGCCGTTGCACTCTCCGCTACGGCGAGTCACACACCGTCCAGGCTTCACGTCGACTTCTGTCGGCACCCTGGCGATACAGTCGCCCACTGCGACGATGATGAGCGAGTCCATGGAGCAGACTCGCGCAACCATGCGGAGCCGTCACAAGCTGCGTCCCGCGCAGGCGGACGACTTCGACATGTCGACGTCCAAGTCGGCGCTCGCGTTCTGGGACAAGATAAAGGGTTACATGCAGCTCGCCGGCGTCGCTCTTCCCGCCATCAGCCTGATTGTGGGTGCCATGATCATCATGAATATCATGCTCGTCGCCGTCGCGGAACGAACTCATGAAATCGGCATCCGGAAAGCGCTCGGCGCCCGGAAACGCGATATCATGAATCAGTTCCTCACTGAATCCGCGACGCTGAGCACCGTCGGTGCGGCACTGGGTGTGGGCATCGGCATTGCGCTGTCCAAGGTTATTGCGGCCACGAGCCCCCTTCCAGCGGCGATTGCGCCCTGGTCGATCGCCGTTGGCGTTCTCACTGGAACGATCGTCGGCGTCGTGGCGGGGATATATCCCGCGAGCCGCGCCGCACGCCTGGATCCCATACTTGCGATCAGGCAGGAATAGCTGTGCTTTTTGCTAACCGGCTGTACTCAACGCTCGAGGGCGTGCTGATTGCCTTCGAGAGCATTCGCTCAAACAAGGTGCGCGCGGGACTTACGATCAGCGGGGTCGCTGTCGGCGTTTTTGTTGTGGTCGCGATGTCGGGCGCTGTGCACGGCATCAAGTCGAGCGTCGAAAAGGACATCGCCGCGGCCGGACCAACAAGCTTCTACGTCTTTCGGCGAGGCGACTTTTTCGAGAACTGCGACGGCACCGAAGACACATGCCCGTCGCGTCGCAATCCGCCGATAACGATTCGGGAAGCGGACGCTCTCCGGCGAATGCCGTCCGTTAGCGCAGTTACGGCGCAGCTTCCCGGAAGCGCGTCGTTCAAATATCTGGACCGGTCGCTCTCTTCAACTGAGGCGACCGGTTATACCGCTGATTGGCTGGAGACGGACGGAGGCGACATAGTCTCCGGACGGAGCTTCACTGCTCTTGAAGCCAAGAACGCCGCGCGCGTCGCTATAGTCAACGACGTCATGGCAGAGCGTCTTTTTGGCGCTTCAGATCCTGTGGGTAAGACCGTGACTGCTAACGGTCAGCCCTTCCGTGTCATCGGCGTGTATCACAGTACCGTGAGCTTCATCGGAACACCGACCCAGTCGCCCGGTGACCAGGCCAAGGCGATGGTGCCGTTCGAGACGGCGCACCGGTATCTCGATTCATGGCTCGATGGGGTCACGCTCGTGGTCAAGCCCAGCGACGGCTCTACGCGCGACGAGGTCATGGATGAGACGACGGCTACACTGCGCAGCCTGCGAGGGCTCAAGCCAGGCTCCATGAACAACTTCGCCGTGATGGGACAGGACGGGCTCATGGCGCAGTTCAACAGCTTCACCGGGACGTTCTTCATCATCATGATAGCGCTCGCATCTGTTGGACTCATGGTAGGCGGAGTAGGCGTGGTTGCCATCATGATGATTTCGGTCACCGAGCGCACTCGCGAGATTGGCGTTCGCAAAGCACTGGGCGCCACGCGCGGTACAATCATGTGGCAGTTCCTGGTGGAGGCCGCAACGCTGACCTGCATTGGTGCGGCCATCGGACTCTCCGCCGGCGCCGCGCTGATCGCCTTCATCCGCTCGGCCACTCCCGTCCAGGCCGAGATCCCCGGCGGGGCAATCGTCGCCGCGCTTGCGGCGAGCGCGGTCACGGGCATTCTGTGCGGCCTGGCTCCCGCGGCGCGCGCTGCAAGGCTGGATCCGGTGGAAGCCCTCCGGTTCGAATAGTAGTGTCGTTTTTTGAAGCTATCCGGCTTGCGCTAACTCAGATCCGCGTACAGAAACTGAAAAGTTTCTTCACGCTGCTCGGCGTCACTATCGGCGTGATGTTTCTCATCGCTGTCGTATCTGTGGTTGAAGGAATGGGCAAGTATGTCGAGGAAGATTTCGCCGGAAAGTTCCTCGGTATCAACACCTTCAATGTGCGGCGTTTTCCCGACATTAACGGCGACGAGACAGAAGCGACCAGGCGCGAGTGGTCGCGCCGACCGCCAATTACCGAAGAGGATGCCCACGCTATCAGGGATGCGCTGCCCGCCGAGGCTCAGTGGGCAATAGACGACGTCGATTGGATCACGCCGCGTTCCGCTTACGTCGGAGGAGGGCCGCAAGTAATCGCTCACGCGGCGACGCCCGACATCTTCACGATCAAGGACCTGAATGTTACGTCGGGGCGAGTTTTTGGCGAACAGGAGGAGCTGCTCGGAGCAGCGGTTGTGGTGATAGGTACCGAGGTGGCTTCGCACTTCCTTCCCAATCTTGATCCGATCGGCCGCGAGCTTCGGTTCGGGAGTATTCCGTTCAGGGTCATCGGGGTACTGGAGAAGCAGGGGACCGTTTTCGGACTTTCGCTCGACCGCCAGGTACTCGCTCCGTACAGTTCGGCGATGGGACGCATTCTCGGTTCGGCGCGAGGAGACCTTTACGGTGTCATAGTTCAGGCGCCAAGTGAGGGAGCGCTTTCCGACGCACAGAATCTCGTGCGCGAGGTGTTACGTAAAAGGCGAAAATTGCATCCGCTGCAAGCCGACAATTTTGCGTTCGAGTCATCGGAGTCCGCGCTCTCCGAGTGGCAGACCATAAAACGCTATATGGTTCTCGCGGGTATCGTTCTGCCGGCGATAGGACTTGTGGTGGGTGCCATCGTCATAATGAATATCATGCTCGTCGCTGTGGCGGAGCGTACTCGTGAAATCGGTATTCGGAAGTCACTTGGCGCTCGGCGGCGCGATATCCTTGCACAGTTTCTGATAGAATCAGCGACATTGAGCGTAGTTGGTGCGATTGCCGGAATAGCGCTCGGAGCCGCGCTCGCGGAGCTTGTGGAAGCGTTGTCGCCTCTGCCTGCGAGCGTCGCACCGTGGTCCGTTGCCGTCGCGGTGGTGATCGGAGCAGGCGTCGGCATTGTCGCGGGAGTATATCCGGCAAGCCGGGCAGCGCGACTCGATCCCATCGCGGCGCTAAGGTCGGAGTAGAATGGGAATCGCTGCGCGGTTGAGCGCTCTTCTGGAGGGAGTCCGAATCGCCTTCGACTCCATCCGCGTCAACAAGGTTCGGGCGGGACTGACGATTCTTGGCATTGCGGTTGGCGTGTTTGTCGTCACGGCGATGTCCGCGGCAGTGCATGGTATCAATGCCGGCGTGACCTCCAGCCTGGCCGCCGCGGGCCCCAACACATTCTTCATTACAAAATGGCCGATGCAGATGAACTCGTGTACCGGCTCGGATGACAGCTGTCCCTGGCGCCGTAACGCACCACTGACCCTGAGGGAGTCCGAAGCGATCAGCCGGCTTCCGGCGGTTGCCCGCGTTACCGCACATGTGGGCAGCTCGGTTGCGATAAAGTACAAGGACCGTGATCTGCCTTCCGTGTCCCTCGATGGCTATACGCCGCGCTGGATGGAGGTCACCGCCGGAGATATTGCCCCGGGGCGCAGTTTTACCGATGAAGAGAACGAGTCGGCCTCACTCGTGGTCATTGTCAACGATAAAGTCGTGGAGCGGCTGTTTGGTGAGAGCGACCCCATAGGCAAGGTAGTGTTCATGCAGGGCCAACCCTTCAGGGTCATCGGCGTGTACCGCACCACGGGTAATGTCTTTGAGTCTGGCGGCAGCGGAAAGGTGATTGTCCCTATCGAAACCGCGAGGCGGCGGCTGAATGTCGGCGTGCGATGGCTCGACCTTACCGTGAAGCCTCGCGACGAGGTTGCTCAAGACCGCGCGATCGACGACGTGGTGGCCGCCCTCCGGGCAGGGCGCGGCCTGCGTCCCGCACAGGAAAACACCTTCTTCGTTTCGACGCAGGAGAAGATTCTTGAGCTATACAACAAGATAGTCGGGGTGTTTTTTCTGGTGATGCTGGTGCTCGGATCAATAGGCCTGATAGTGGGAGGCGTCGGTGTCGTCGCGATCATGATGATCAGCGTCACCGAGCGAACTCGCGAGATCGGTATTCGCAAGGCGCTGGGAGCGACGCGAAGGATTATCCTGTGGCAATTCCTGGTGGAGGCGGCCACACTCACGACCGTGGGTGCAACTGCCGGCCTAATGGTTGGTGGGCTGCTTACGTGGGCAATCCGGACGTACTCGCCGATCGACGCATCGATCCCGCCGCTGGCGATCGTAGCCGCGCTGGTAGCCAGCGCCTTTACGGGTGTGCTTTTCGGCCTGCTCCCCGCGATACGCGCCGCGCGCCTCGACCCGGTCGAAGCACTCCGCTTCGAATAGATCTTTGGGAGTAGTGCTCCCGAGCCGCTTCATATCCAGAGACAGTACAGCCGACTCTTATGAACGCGGAGGGTTATCCTTACAAGAGCCGTCGAGTGCAGTCAACATTCTCTTGCAGCGCTGGCGATCAGAATTGCGCGGGTGCCTTGGGGCTCACTTGACATGAGCACCCCACAAATTAAACAAGCCTATATCTTTCTTTAGTTTACGTTAACTCTGGGCTAGTGCCGCAGACCTCGCGAATTGGTTCTCCGACAATGCGATTCACTGACGTACTGCGCACTGCATTCGGGCAGATCCTGGCCAACAAGCTGAGGTCCGCCTTCACCCTGCTGGGCATTATCGTCTCGGTGGCATTTCTCGTTGCCGTAGTCGCTGTTATTCAGGGTATGAACGCGTATGTGAAGGAAAACGTGGCGGATGCGATGATCGGTGCCAACGCGTTTCAGGTTCGCCGCATTCCGATCCGCTTCGGATTATTCGACGATGACCAGTGGCGCAAGATCCAACGTCGTCCTCGTATTACCTTCGCTGACGCCGACGCGGTAGCGGCGGCGGTTCCCGAAGCTCAGGCTGTGGCGCTCACTTCCGGGTGGCCGACTCCATTATCAGATGTCATCTGGAACAACCGCACCGTCGGTGACGTCCTCATCTTCGGTGTGACGGCGCCGTACCAGGTGGTCCAGGACTACCGATTTACCCAGGGACGACCACTTACAGACATCGATGTCACCGAGCGACGGCCGGTTGCTGTGCTGGGCGCCGATGTCGCTGAGAAGCTGTTTGGTGGCGCGGAGCCGATAGGCCGCCATATCCGGATACGTGGTGACCGCTTCACGGTCGCCGGCGTGATCGAGAAGAAAGGGCGTGTGCTCGGCCAATCGTTCGACGGATTTGTTCTTTTGCCTCTGACCACCTTTGAAACGCTGTACGGACGGAGAAAGTCGACGACCATCTCCGTAAAAATGCCCGAAGCTGTCGACGTCGCGCCGGGAATGACGCGCGCCGAGGAAGCCATGCGCCTGGCTCACGCGCTACGTCCCACTGAAGAAAACGATTTCTCCATCGAGACCGCCGATGCATTGATCGATTTCTGGAAGAATCTCACGCGCGTGCTCTTTAGCGTAGTGCCGGCTATCGTAGCCATCGGCATCGTAGTTGGCGGGATCGTTATCATGAATATCATGCTGATGGCGGTAACGGAGCGTACGCGGGAAATCGGTATCAGAAAGTCGCTCGGTGCGACGGCGCGTGACATTCAGCGGCAGTTTCTGGCTGAAGCAATCGCGCTCTCGTTTCTTGGTGGAGTGTTGGGAGTTGTGGCGGGGATTGCATTCGCCGCGCTGGTTGCAGTCGCTTCGCCCCTTCCCGCCCGTGTCACGGTCTGGTCGGTAGGAGTCGCTCTGGCCCTGGGAGCGAGTGTCGGCGTGCTGTTCGGCGTATATCCCGCTTCGCGCGCGGCTCGGCTCGACCCTATCGCCGCCATGCGCGCCGAATGAGACAGCTGGAGCAGCTCCGCGAAAGCGCCGCACTCGCCATCGACACTTTGCGGGCGAGCAAGCTGCGCTCCGGCCTTACCATCCTGGGAGTCGTCATAGGAGTGGCCACAGTGATGGCAATGGCGGCTATCATCCAGGGCATTCAGGAGCAAATAATACACAGCGTGGAGATCGCGGGACCCACGACGTTTTACGTTGTAAAGATCTTTTCGCAAACTCCGCTGAACCCTGATGCGCTGCCCAAGCATGTGCGCATCCGTCCCGACGTGAGCGAGTACGAGGCCGAGCGTCTGGCTCGCTTACCGGAGATCAGTTACGCCTCGCTCTGGGCTCAGGTCTTTGGCCGGATCGAGTACAAGGGTGTTCGCACCCAGCAACTGATCGTTTACGGGGCCGACGACCGCGTATCCGAGATCATCGGTGGCGAATTGGTGCTCGGGCGCTGGTTTACGAAGGCCGAGCTGACGAGTGGCGCGCCTGTGATCGTGGTTGAAGAGGGCGCGGCAAGCAAGGTGATGGGAGCTGAGCCTGCGCTGGGAAAGACGATTCACGCATTGGGCCGGCCGGCCCGCATCATTGGTCTCTTCCAGAAGGCCGCCAACATCTTCGAGCCACCGAGCCAGGAGGTCGGGGCAATCGTTCCGTACCGCATGGCCGAGCAACGCTACACGATCGACAAAACCAACTCCCTCTTTATCGCAGTCAAGCCCCGGGAGGGCGTGACCGCACCCGACGCACAAGATGCCGTAATGGCCACGCTGCGCAATATTCGCGGACTGCGCCCCGGAAACAGGAACAACTTCGACTTCATATCCCAGGATCAGATCCTCGATCTCTTCAACAAGCTCACGGGCGCGTTCTTCATTGTCATGCTGGTGCTCTCCAGCGTGGGACTCCTCGTGGGTGGCATTGGAGTGATGGCGATCATGATGGTCTCCGTAACCGCCCGCACTCGCGAGATCGGCATCCGCAAAGCGATGGGAGCCACTCGCCGTGACATCATGCTGCAGTTTCTGGTAGAAGCCTGCACACTGACTGGATTGGGTGGGGTAATGGGAATTCTGGTTGGTCTGGCATTCGGGCAGTCGATCACTCGTCTAATGGGCATCAGCGCCGGAGTGCCCCTATGGTCCGCGCTGATAGCGGCAGCGGTTTCAGTCGGAATCGGGCTGGCATTCGGCCTGCTTCCGGCGAACCGCGCGGCGAGGCTGGATCCGATCGAAGCGCTGAGATACGAGTAGAAGCGGAGGACGATTGCGGATTGCGGACTGCGGACCGGTGAACGGGATGACTACCGAGATTCGCACATCGCAGTTCGCAGTTGATCCGCAATCCGCCTCCCTCGGCCTTATTATTCCCCCATGCATCAAGTCGATATTCTAGCTATCGCTGCGCACAGGGACGACGTCGAGCTCACGTGCGGCGGCACGCTCATCAAGGCGTTCAAGCAGGGCAGATCGGCGGCCATCATAGATCTCACGGCAGGTGAGGCAGGCACGCGCGGCTCCGCGGACTTGCGCGCGGCCGAAGCCGAACGCGCTTCCGGGATCCTGGGCCTGCGAGCACGCGAAAACCTCGGATTCCCCGACTCAGGTATTGTGAACACTCCCGAAACGCGTGCGGAACTGGCGCAGGCCATACGCCGCTTTGCCCCACGGATCGTCATCGCGCCCGCTCAGCAAGGGCGACATCCGGATCATCGGGTGGCGTCCGAACTTACGCGAGATGCGTGTTTCGTCGCTGGCCTCGCCAAGATCGCACCGTCCGTCCCCAAGCATCGACCACACAAGATTCTTCACTGTATTACCTATCGTGAAGAACCTCTCAAGCCCACTTTCGTGGTGGACATTTCCGATGAGTTTGAGCAAAAGCTCGAGGCCATAGGATGCTACGCATCGCAGTTTGAGGGGGTTATCCACGCAGGTGAAGTGTATCCCAACGGAGAGCCGCTTCTCGACATAGTTCGGCATCAGGCTGCCCACTATGGTTCCCTGATCCGTGTGCGGTATGGCGAGCCCTTTTTCACGACTGAGACGATGCTGGTAGACGATATCTCCCAACTCGAGGTTTCCACCTTCTGACAATGAGCCAAAGCGACGCACCGCAAGGCGCCCCGGCGTCTGAGATTAACTACGCAGCCTACCTCGCGCTCAATCAGCTGCTTTCCTTACAGCGTACGCTTTCCCGTCCGGAGCACCCAGATGAATTGCTGTTCATGGTTGTGCATCAGGCGAGCGAGCTATGGTTCAAGGTAGTCCTACACGAACTTGAAGCACTTGTCGCGCGAATGCAGGACAAGAATGCGTTGGGCGCACTCTATACCGTCGGTAGACTGAACGCCCTGACTCGCATCGTCACAGCGCAGCTCTCGGCGCTGGATACACTCCCGCCGCAGCATTTCGCGCAGTTTCGCAGCTTCCTCGGCACTTCAAGCGGATCACAGAGCTCGCAATTCCGTGCCATCGAGGCCGCCAGCGGACTAAGAGAACCACATTTCCTGCATGCGATATCGGAGCATGGTGAACCGCCCGAAATCGTGAGAGAGTGGCTCGCGCGACCCACCCTGCAGGCTTTGTTCGACGGCATGGTGAGCGAGGCCGGGACGACCTACGAGGAACTCTACACGGGGCCTGGTCCGAGCGCTCTTGTGCTGCTCGCCGAAGGATTGCTCGAGTACGAACAGAGTTTCTCGCTTTGGCGCTTCCTGCACGTGCAGCTTGTGGAGCGTGTGATCGGGCCTGGCACTGGTGGTACCGGCGGCACGCTCGGCGCCAGGTATCTGCAGCGCACAATATCGACGCGCTTCTTTCCACGCTTGTGGGAAGTGAGGGCAAAATTTTTCGGAGCTGCGAAGAAGGATTAGAATTGCGGCACCTCCGTCGGCGTATCTGCTTTTCGTGCTCGTGTGTGGACTCAGTCGCCGATCGTGTTCAGGTCGACCAGGAGTCGCCCAGTACGACAGCTAGATACTCGCAGCAAAGGATAACCATCGCCCGCTTTTACACTACGCGACATCGCGTGCCGCAGACCCCGATCGCGCCTCCTGGTAGAGCACGTCGGGACAGAGGTCGGCCCCGGTTGGCCAGACGATCGTCCCAGCCTCCGGATCGACCGCAACCTGACTGAAAACAGCGGGATCATTGAGCGGTCCGAAGACCCCGCCATGTCCAACGATCCAACGGCGGGCGTCGACGATTCCGCTTGTCCCATCCGTAAACCCGAGCTCCAACCTGAACCCTTCCAGGGCACGCGCTCGAGTGACTCGGGGCTGTTTGGGCATCCTTACCTCCAATTGCGATCTGCCTCTCTAATCATAGTCACGGCCAGCGCGCGCGCCAGCGTCCTATCCGCCCTACTCGAGGGGCGCAATGCGCTCAGGTGGCTGATCGCTGTGCAACCGCCGCCAGTTATCGAGTAACCGCCGCTCGTGGAGGGAGGCCCACTCGACCACGAGCGCGAGGGCACGAGGCGGAAGAGCCCCATTCAAAAGGCCGAGTGGCGCAATGCGTATCTGTGCCTCCGCGCCAGCGTAGGAAGCGTGAAAGTGCGGCGGGTCGTGATCGTTGAAGTACATCCGGATCACGATGCCGAAGAACCGGCTGATCTCGGGCATAGGGCGAATCTACTCGGGATCGTTGCTCTGGGCTCTGGATTGATCCGAGAAATACGGGACCCATACGGCCGCTTCACGTACTAGGGTTGAAGACGCCTTCGCGGAAACGGGGTAGCCCTCTCGTGCCGCCCATTTCGTGTCAGCAAGGGCCCCAATTGCCAGTAGACGCGCGCTATTCGCGTTATTCGCAATTGTTCGCATGCGGTGCGCGAATAAACGCGAACAGCGCGAACAAGGAGGGCTCGCAGACACTCCCAAGTGATTGATCACCAGACACTTGGCGCGTTGATGCGATCCGGCACCGGGCATGCTTTGGGCGAGGGCGATACATCCACCCTTGGCATCTCCGGAGGTCGTGATGGCCGCGCAGCTTCGTTCAGCACCGTTTGTCGTCCTTTCACTGGCGCTCTCGCTGGTCAGTATGCCGGCGTCGCGAGTTACTGCACAACAGATCCCCGGTTCACCGATTGTGACCCCCGATGGGCAGACGCTTACCGCGTTAAGAAACGCGACGGGCCGAGTGGCCACGTTCACGATACAGAGCCAAGGCGACGTCAACGAGACCTTCGGGCTTCAGTGCAGTTATCAGGGGACTGTAGGTAGCTGTTCCGTTCCCAGTTCGATTAGCGTGGGCGCCCGCCAATTCGTTGACGTGAACGTCACGTTTACAGTTGGCGGCGTCGGGACGGGACGCGTAGAACTAAGCGCGACTGGCGGGGGAGGAGAGGACAGCGGCTGGTACACTGTCAATGTCCAGACTGTCGTGAGCAGCGGCATCACCACGGGCACATTCCACACCTGCGGTCTGGGAGGTACCGGGGAAGCGTACTGCTGGGGATACAACGCCTCGGGGCAGCTCGGCATTGGCACTACGGGTGGAAGCCAGCTTGCGCCCGTGGCCGTAACTGGCGGGTTCAGCTTCAGCATGCTGACGGCTGGCGATCACCATACCTGCGGGCTCACCGCGCTGGGTTTGGC
>JACDCM010000288.1 GCA_013817545.1 Gemmatimonadaceae bacterium
GTATGCCGTAGCACTGGAGCTGTCTGCCGTTGCGCGGACGGACACCTCTGTTCGCGTTAAGTTGAATTACCAGCTTGATAGCCCGATTTGGAACCTATGTCAAGTCTATCGAAGCTATTCCCTTGCTGGCCGAGGTTCTGAAGAAGCATGCGCTTCCCTCGCGTGAGTTTATGGTACTAACCGTACTAATAGGAACTGGCTGGACTGCGATCCAGATTCAGGACTCGCTAGGTCCGGCAGCCGTGCCAGTGAATGTAGATCCCGCGCTCGTCGCGTTCTTTGGTCGTCATCGACCTGAACTAGAAGAGCTTAGCAGGTTCGTCGCGACGCCCAGGTAAAGCTGTTGAGCGCAAATGCGTCCTTCTAAGGGGGGTCAGGGGTGATGCTGTTCAACGCTGGAGCGGTACCTGAGTCTCCAAGTACTCAGCTGGGCCACGCACAGCTCTCGACTACCCAGCCCAGATCTATACCCGTGCCTCGATCGAGCGGCTAAAGGCCGTGCACGCGACGACACATCCAGCGCATCTCTCACGCGCGCGCGCCGCATCTTCTTCTTTAGCTGCTGATGGTAAAGCATCTTGCTCTGCTCCCGAATTCGGGAGGCAGTTTCAGGCTGAGCCGATGTGGCTCCGTGCTTGCCGGCGACCGGTATCCGAGTGCCGAATGTGGCGACGCATTTCCCGCTCTCGAAGCATATCTGCACCGGGGAGGTACGTTGGCCAAGATCGTCCAGCATCCCGCGGCTACATGCTCGAAACGGGGGCCTTCTACTTCGTCTCCTACTTGGGTCCGGTACTGCTCGGAGGAGCAGTGCATCAGGCGATGCTCTTGACGCTGCCCCGAGGGTGGCCTGCAGTCCGCCGCCGTCTCGTGGGTGCACTGCTGAGCGTGGTGATACCCGGCACCGTCGTGCTTCTGGGACAGCCACCAGACGTACTCGCATGGTTAATCCTGCCGGTGGTCCTTGCGCTCGTGGTCTATTCACTGCTGCTGCGGCTACCGCCGACAGGCCCTGCTGGCGGCAATGCAGTGACGGAATGAGGAGATGCCTGACGAAAGCTGGGCCCGCGATCTACGCTGTGTCGTAGGTGAAGGCAGGCGGCCAGGGCTGATCACGTTTGCGCCCATCGGAGCCGCTGCGAGCAGCTTGCGACGACCGTGTTTCACGCAGCTCTCGCCATTCGCAATTCGCGGTTTCAGTTCCTGGCCGCAGTCCGCAATCCGCAATCCCGCTATATTCCCCCCATGCCCGCCCCCATCTACCTCGATCACGCAGCCACGACGCCGGTTCACCCCGAAGTCGTGACTGTGATGGCTCCGTACTTTGGGGCTCGGTTTGGCAATCCATCGAGCGGGCACCGCTGGGGGCGTGAGGCGCGGGTGGCGCTCGATGAGGCGCGGGAGCGCCTGGCAGTGTGCCTCGGTGCGCATACGGACGAGGTGTGCTTCACCTCCGGGGGAACGGAGGGAGACAATCTCGCGGTGCTCGGACCATGGCGCGCACTCCGCTTGTTCGGGAAACGGGCTGTCGCGACAACTCGCATTGAGCACAAGGCCGTGCTGGCGGCGGTGCACCAGGCGGCGCACGAAGGAGCGGAAGAAAGGCTGATCGACGTCACCCCTGATGGTGTCGTCGATGACGCATCGTTCGCGGCGGCGCTCGGTCCGGATCTGGCCCTCTGTTCTATCATGTGGGTGAACAACGAGATTGGAACCGTGCAGCCCATTGCTCGACTAGCCGGTGAGGCGAAAGCAGCCGGCGCCGTTTTCCACACTGACGGCGTTCAGGCCTTTGGGAAGATCGCTATCGATGCCGCTTCGACGCCGTTCGACCTCCTCACTGTCTCAGGACATAAAATCGGCGCTCCAAAGGGTATCGGCGCTATCTTCGTGCGCCGAGGGACGCCGCTCGAGCCGCTTCTGCATGGCGGAGCCCAGGATCGGGGGCGCAGACCTGGTACGGAGAACGTCGCTTTTGCCGTAGGGCTCGCGCGCGCGGCCGAGCTCGCCGTCGAGCACATGACGACGGAAGTGGTCCGGCTGCGATCCATGCGCGACGCGCTTCAAGCTGCTCTTCTGGAGCGGCTTCCAGATGCGGTTGTGCACGGGCGAAACGCGGATCGCGCGCCGCATATCCTGAACTTGTCGGTACCCGGTACGGACAGCGAATCGCTTTTGATGGCGCTGGACTTGTCGGGAGTCGCATGCTCTTCAGGTTCTGCCTGCCAGAGTGGGAGCGTAGACCCGTCTCACGTACTAGCCGCACTCGGGGTTCACCGCGACGTGGCTATAGGCGCTGTTCGGATGAGCCTCGGCAGTATGACGACGCCGGAATGCATCGACCGCGTCGCGAAGCTCTTTCCCGCACTCATCACCAAGGCGCGCCGGCTGTCAGGCGCGGCAACATGACCGCGCGAGGGGAGCGTGTTCTAGTGGCAATGTCGGGCGGCGTCGACTCTTCCGTCGCCGCGGCGATGCTGGTCGAGCAGGGGTACGACGTAATAGGCGCGACAATGAAGTTGTTCTGTTACGGCGATGATGTCCCCGATCGTCCGTGCTGCTCACTGGATTCCATCGACGACGCCCGCCGCGTGTGCGAGCGCATCGGCATTCCGCATTACGTGCTCAACCTGGAGAGCGCATTCGGCCGCGACGTCATTCAGAATTTCGTAAGCGAGTACGCTAACGGCAGGACACCAATCCCCTGCGTGCGGTGCAACACATTTACGAAGTTTCGCGACCTCCTGGCCAAGGCTGACGCCGTCGACGCTCGCTGGATCGCTACCGGCCACTACGCACGCGCGCGGGAAGGGGCCCTTTATCGTGGAGTCGACGCTTCCAAGGATCAGAGCTATTTCCTTTGGGGAATCGACAGAAGCGTCGTCGCGCGAATGCTTCTTCCGGTCGGCGATCTCACCAAGCCGGCGACAAGACAACGAGCGTATGCGCTCGGGCTCGACATGATTGCCGCCAAGGTGGAGAGCCAGGACATCTGCTTTGTGCCAGACGGAGATCACGTGAAGGTGATAGCGCGGCACATCGGGGCGGATGCGCCTTCACTCTCCTGTGGCCCGATCATGACCACCGACGGTCGAGTGGTGGGCGAGCATCGCGGATTCGCGCGTTACACAATTGGGCAGCGGCGCGGTCTGCCCGGAGGATACGCTGTGCCGATGTATGTCGTCGGCATTCGGCCTGCTGATCGAGCGGTGATAATCGGAGAGCGCGAAGAGCTTCTGGGACATGGTGTAATCGCTCGCGAGATGAACTGGCTGGTCGAGGAGATCCCGGGCGTAGGCCGGCAAGTCTCGATTCAGATCCGGCACCGAGCGTCACCAGTCCGGGCTGAAATCGTGCGGCTGGATGCCGGCGAGATCGAGCTCGCATTGGATGAGCCCGTTTCGGCAATCACGCCCGGTCAATCGCTGGTTCTTTACGACGATGATCGTGTTCTTGGCGGCGGCTTCATTGAAGCGTCGCGCAGGGAGAGACAGGCATTGCCTATCCTGGCTGCGTAGGTACTGGTGCCGCTACGAGTACAGCTGGTGATCAGGTTATGCGCGTTACTCACGCTCGGCGTGGCTGGACAACTTCCGGCGCAGCGAACCTTCCGCACAATTAGATCAGATTTCACGAGTGGGTTCGGGGACATCTGGTACATCTGGTCCGCGCCATTCCACGCCGATTCGCGAGACTGGCTCGGCGCAGCTCTGAGCGCTGGCGCAGTGGTAGCGACCGCACCATTCGATGACGACATCGATCAGTGGATCGTCGACCAGCCCAATTCTGCGATTCTTCAGGGACTGGAGCCGGTTCGTGAAAGAAAGTCCGGCATCAAGCTGTACGACCTGGGAAGCGCCAAGCTGATTCATCCGATTGTCGGAGTCATGTACGCCGCGGGCTTCGCGGCCGATTCGCGCAAAATTCGCGATGCGGCCATCGGCTGCATGGCCGCGCAGCAGGCTAACGGCCTCGTTCGGCAGGTCATCTACAAAACTGTCACGCGCCCGCGTCCGTTTCTGGACAACGCAGATCCGTACGACATAAAAATCGAACGAGGCGAATGGCCGGAACGGTCATTCTTCGGTGGGCATGCCGCGAACATTGTAGCCTGCACCTCGTTCTTCAACGAGCGGTTCGACCTCGGAGTCGCTGAGCCTCTGCTTTACACGTTCGCGGTGGCGGCCTCCGTTGGCCGAATGGCAGACCGCCGTCATTGGGCGTCCGACACAGTTCTTGGCATCATATTCGGGCACGCAATCGGCCATAATATTGGGCGGCGGTCACGCGAGCGTGCGGAGGCGCGAGGCTCGCGCTCTGCAAGACGAGAAGGGAAGGATGCCCAAGCCGACTTTGTCGCCACAAACGAACCGCCCCAGGGCTTCTTTTTGTCGCCGAGTGCACAGGGTGGTGTGCAGGTGGGCTGGCGTCGAGCGTTCTGAACAACCTTCCCTAGAACTTCATCCCCCCCGCCGTAGCAAACTCACGCATCGCCTGCTCCTGTTCCGGACTAAGATTTTCAGGGACCGCTATCGACGTCTCGATAATGAGGTCGCCCTTCACGCCGTTTTTGTCGACACCCTGCCCGCGCACGCGAAAGCGCTTTCCGGCCGGTGTGCCCGCGGGAATTTTGATGGACACCTTTTTTCCATCGAGCGTGCGCACGCTGATCTTTGAGCCGAGTGTAGCTTGCGCGATGTTGAGCGGAACCGGCGCGATAATGTCCAGTGCTTCGCGGCGGTAAAATCGATCGAGTTGCACCCGCATGTTGATGATGAGATCGCCAGGAGGTCCGCCTCCCTGCCCCTTCCCCGCTTGGCCGCTCAGGCGAACCTTGCTCCCGCTCTCAACACCAGGCGGCACCGTAATAACCACTGTGCGCTTTGCGCGTACTTCTCCACCGCCCTGACACTTCGGGCATCGCTCGGAAGGTATCTGACCGCGACCGAGGCACATGGGGCACGGCCGGGTCACCGCGAAACCTCCCTGACCAAAAGTCACGACGCCGCGCCCATTGCACTCGGTGCACTGTTTGATGGTCGCGCCGGGCGCCGCACCATTGCCCTTGCAAGTCGGGCACTCCTCGTTGACTTCGATCTCCACAGGGATCTTGCCGCCAAGGGCCGCCACCCGAAATGGAACCTCCAGCGTCATCTCGACTGACTGTCCGCGTTCCGCACCCTGACCGCGAGCCGTGCCGCCACGCGCTCCTCCTCCGAACATGGAGGAAAACAGGTCGCCCAGCCCGCCGAGCCCACCTATGTCGAACTGGTCGAAACGGATGCCGCCTGCGCCGGTTCCCGATGGTTGCTGGTAGCCGCCCCTTGAGCCACCAAAACCACCCAATGCACCAAGGCGACGCATGTCGTCGTACTGCTTCCGCTTCTCGGCATCGCCCAAAACGTTGTTCGCTTCGGAGATTTCCTTGAAGCGATCCGCCGCCTTCGGATCGTTGCGATTGGCATCCGGGTGATACTGCTTCGCGAGCCGACGGTATTGCTTTTTTATGTCGTCCTGCGATGCCGACGCAGATACGCCAAGCACCGCATAAAAATCCTTCGTTTGTGCCATTCTCAACCCGCGCTATTC
>JACDCM010000039.1 GCA_013817545.1 Gemmatimonadaceae bacterium
GCCAATCCATTCCTCGGACGGGCGGCTCGTTCTCGTTGCAGACGCGCGCATCGACAACCGAATGGAGCTGGCGTCAACCTTGGGCATCGCCGGGGAAGGCCGTGAGCTTCCGGATGCGGCGTTCATCCTGGCTGCCTATCAAGCCTGGGGGCAGGACTGTCCTCGCCACTTGCTGGGCGACTTCGCTTTCGTCTTGTGGGACAACCTGCGTCGCTCGCTCTTCTGTGCCCGCGATGGGGTTGGACAGCGCGTGCTTTTTTACCAGACTTCTCCCCAGCGTGTGACAGTCGCGACTTCCGCGGGCGCCGTAGCTGCCCTCGCCGATGTTCGACAGCGGCTGAACGAGCAGAAGGTCGCCGATTTTCTCGTCCTGACGCAGAGTACAGAAAGCACCTTCTTCGAGGGGGTTCTCCGTTTGCCTCCTGGACACACGCTTACCGCGAGTGGACACGCACTTAGAATCCAACAGTTCTGGTCGCCGGACGAGAAGCGTAGCATAGCCTTCCGGTCTGACCGGGAATATGTGGAAGGCTTCCTCGAGGTATTCGGAGAGGCTGTCAGTGCGCGACTGAGGTGCGACGGGCCCGTTGGCATCATGGTGAGCGGTGGTCTGGATTCGTCAGCGGTCGCGGCGGTGGCAGCCGCGAGAATGCGCGAGCAAGGGAATCGCTTGAGCGCGTTTCACGCGGCCCCCCGGGCGGGTTCTCAAGGTGCGGTGTGGGGTGGGGCGGATCGGGTGGCTGACGAATCCGCGGACGTCGAGGCGATAGCTAGCATGCACCCTAACATCGACCTCCGAATTCACCGAACCGGGCGGACGTCGTTCGATGGGATCGAGACGTTGTTCCGAATGACGGGCTCCCCGGCGCTTGACCCTAGTAACGCGGCGTGGTACCACGGCATTTACGCGGCTGCGAAAGCTGAGGGCGTCCGGGTCATGCTCACTGGGCATAAGGGAAACTCCACGATCAGTTATACTGGTTTGCGTTCGCTAGAGGAATCGGCCCGAAAGGGACACTGGTTCCAGGTTTGGCGTGAAGTCCAAGCCCTTGGGCTGGCGACCGGCAAGGGAAGACGGCACATCCTCCGGCATGAGGTATTGGGGCCGCTGAAGGCCCTTCTCGCCGGGTGGATTCAACCGTTCCTGGGCACGCCACGCCCCAGCCTTTGGGAACCGACTGCTTCGGCCATCAAACCCGAATTCGCCAGAACCATGCAAGTGGAGGAGCGCATCCGCGCCGCGAAACTCGATCAGGTCAGAACACATCGGTTGGGGGAGCTGGCGTTTCGGACCGCGGCGTTGATGCGGGCCCCTGATGCCCAAGACATTTTTAGCGGGCTTCGGCCCTGGTTTGGAATCGAGACGCGTGACCCCACATCGGACCGCCGCGTCGTGGAATACTGCTTCGCGATACCCGGGTCTCAGTATCTGCGAAATGGAGTGGGCCGCTGGCTGATCCGGCGCGCAATGGCGGGCAAATTACCCGAGCAGGTCCGCAACCGCACCAGCATCGGCGCGCAGAGCTCGGATTGGAATGAATGGCTCCCGACAATGAGGGGTGAGTTGCAAGCGGAGCTGGACCGGCTGGATCGCTCCGAGATCGCAAGTCGCTGTCTTGACCTGGCGAAGCTACGATCTTTAATGCACCAGTGGCCGGAACGTCTGGGCCTTCAGCACACCAGAGACTACCACCGTTTGCTTCTGCGTGGAATCATGATGGGCCGGTTCATACGCTGGTTCGAAGAGACATACTCCTAACGAGGCTGCGCCTCAGACCGCGTCCGAACGCAATCTTCATCTCGTCAGCACTCTACTCGGAGCCGTGTCGGCGCCGCAGTACGGTTGACTCACGGTTTTCTCGATGGGGCGTCTCTCGCAGACAAGTTGGCCGCCGAACGGAATGATACCGGGCATCGCAGCTTGCTACCCAAGTATCTTTCGCCACATTTCATCCTATCAAGCCGTCACTTCTCTGAATCGCTCTTACGTAGGAAGTGGCGCATGGCATCGACGTGTCTCGCTTCTTTTTTTGACCGCCGGTTCCGGGGACCAATCACGACGCCCAGCGGCACACGCCACCGCCCGAGCGTTTGGGAGAACGTAGCATGAGTACGACGAAGACGACGCAAACCTCGCCAAAGAGCGATGCACCGGGATCCTCGGGTAACGCACTCGAGATACGCGACACACGCACCGGCGCTACCTACAACATCCCGATCGCTCTTACGGGAGTTGAAGGTGACACCGCCATCCGCACCATGGATCTCCGCAAGATCAAGGAGAAGGATGAAGATTTCGGGCTCCTGAGCTACGATCCGGCGTTCATGAATACCGCTTCGTGCCAGAGCGCAATCACTTACATCGATGGGGACAAGGGAATTCTTCGCTATCGTGGCTATCCCATTGAGCAGCTCGCTGAAGGAGCCACATTCCTGGAGGTCGCGTGGCTGTTGCGGAACGGCGAGCTTCCAAAGCAGCAGGAGTATGAGTCATGGGTGCATGACATCACGTTCCACACATACGTGCATGAGAACATCAGGAAGTTCCTGGAAGGCTTCCGCTACGATGCGCATCCCATGTCCATGCTGTGCAGCACGGTCGCGGCGCTGTCGTCTTTTTATCCCTCCGCCAAGGACATCTTCGACAAGGAATCGCGGGATATCTCAATCATCCGTCTGCTAGCGAAGGTTCCCACTCTCGCTGCCTTCGCGTACCGGCACGTGAAGGGTCTGCCGATCATCTATCCTGACAACAGCCTCTCGTATACCGAAAACTTTCTCTCGATGATCGCTCGCATGAGCGAGCCGAAATACGAGGCCAATCCCGTTTTCACGCGCGCTCTGGAAGTGCTCTTCATTCTCCATGCCGATCACGAGCAGAATTGCTCCACCAGCGCGGTGCGCGCGGTCGGTTCGTCGCAGGTCGATCCCTTTTCCGCGATCACCGCGGGAATTGCCGCGCTGTACGGTCCTCTCCACGGTGGAGCGAACGAGCAGGTTCTTCACATGATCGGAGAAATCGGACACCCCAAGAACGTCCCGGCGTTCATCGACGAGGTGAAGGGTGGAAAGGGACAACGTCTGATGGGCTTCGGGCACCGGGTGTACAAGAGCTACGATCCGCGCGCCCGTATCGTGAAGCAACTCGCCGATGAGGTGTTCAAGGTGACCGGCATGGACAAGGATCTGGAGATCGCCCTCGAGCTGGAGCGCATCGCGCTCGAAGATGATTACTTCGTGTCTCGCAAGCTGTACCCCAACGTTGACTTTTACACGGGACTGATCTACCGGTCCATGGCGTTTCCGACCGAGTTCTTTACGGTGCTATTCGCTGTTGCGCGCACCGCCGGCTGGCTCGCACAATGGGAAGAGATGCTACTGGACAAGGAGCAGAAGATCGCTCGGCCTCGCCAGATTTACGTTGGACCCGCAGAGCGGGAATACACTAGCGGCCTGACGAACAAGGCGCCGCGGGCACGCAAGGATTCGCTACGAAAGTAGTCCTGTGCGAGCCGATCATTCACTTTGAAAAATATCGCGGCTAGGGAGCCGCTTCTGGAGCATTCATAGATGGCCAGCTACAAGTACGCCCGCATCCCGGCAAACGGCGAGCGCGTCGACTACGTGGACGGTAAAGTCGTAACTCCCGGGAACCCGATCATCCCTTTCATCGAGGGAGATGGAACCGGCCCCGACATCTGGCGCGCCGCGGTGCGCGTCTTTGACGCCGCCGTCGAGAAAACGTATGGCCGCGAGAGAAAAGTTGCCTGGATGGAAGTCTTCGCCGGTGAGAAGTCCTTCAAGCAGTTCAACGACTGGCTCCCTCAGGAAACGGTCGACGCTCTGCAAGAGTTCCGCGTGTCCATCAAGGGCCCTCTCACCACGCCGGTCGGAGGTGGCATTCGCTCTCTGAACGTCACGCTTCGTCAGGTGCTCGATCTCTACGCATGCATTCGACCTGTCCGCTACTTCGAGGGAATCGGCGCGCCCGTTCGGGAACCACGAAAACTGGACATCGTAATCTTCCGCGAAAATACCGAGGACGTTTACGCCGGGATCGAATGGAAGGCTGGAAGCGCAGAGGCTGAAAAACTTCGCGAGTTTCTTTCCGCGGAATTGGGCAAGGACATCCGCGAGGGATCCGCAATCGGTATCAAGCCCATGTCGGAGTTCGGATCCAAGCGGCTTGTCGACATGGCTATCCTTCATGCGCTGAGGCACGGAAGCAGTTCTCTGACGCTGGTGCACAAGGGCAACATCATGAAGTACACCGAGGGCGCGTTTCGCGACTGGGGTTACGAGCTCGCGCGCGAAAAATATGGTGACATGACGTGCACCGAATCCGACATGGCCAAGGGCGGTGAGTGCGCTCGGGCAGATGCGCTTGTCATCAAGGATCGTATTGCTGACTCGATGTTTCAGCAGCTACTACTGCGCCCGGAGGACTACACCGTTATTGCAACGCCGAACCTCAATGGAGATTACCTGTCCGATGCCGCCGCCGCCCAGGTCGGTGGACTGGGCATGGCGCCCGGCGGTAACGTCGGTGATGGACTCGCGGTTTTCGAGGCCACTCATGGAACCGCGCCAAAGTATGCCGGCCTCGACAGGATCAATCCGTGCAGTGTCATCCTGTCGGGCGCGATGATGTTCGACTACCTAGAGTGGGACGAGGCGGCGCGCGCAATAGTCAAAGGAATAGAAACGGCCGTAAAAACGAAGCGCGTCACATACGATCTGGCGCGCCAAATGCCAGGTTCCACTGAAGTATCGACTTCGGCTTTCGCGGACGGCATTATCGCGGGCATGAGCGCGTGATGGCACTCGCCACTCCACCAGGTCCTGCGATCAGCCCACTCCTCATCTCCCACTCCTCACTCCTCAAGTAACACATGGCACTTCATCTCTCCGTGCGCCGCGCGGAGCCCCAGTCAGTTGATGTTCCGCTGCTGGTTGTCGCCCTCCCAAAAAACGCCACGCTACCGGACGCGCTCGAACCGCTCGACACGTCGCTCGGCAATGCACTTGGGCGAACTCTTGACCGGCGGGATTTCCGGGGCGCACGCGATGAGTCTCTGCATCTGGCGGGTGGTGCCAAGGGAGCCCAGCGAATTCTCCTGGTCGGGCTCGGCGACGGAAAGGATTCCGCCGGCGCGCTACGTCGCGCGGCCGCTCTCGGCGCACGGCAGGCGAGAAAGCTGGGAGCCAGCTCCTTCGCTTTCTGGAGCGAAAACCTTACAGAAGCGGCGATCGAAGTGGTCGCCGCCGGTTTGATTACCGGCGCCTGGGACTATTCCGACCTCAAGACCCCTCCTCCGGAAGACGAGCGAAAGCCGGATTTAAGTGAGGCAATCATTCTCACTGGCAAAGCGAAGGGGAGCGAAGAGGCCCTTGCCAGAGGCACCGCAATCGGCGACGGGATCGCTCTGGCTCGCACGCTCGCAATGATGCCAGGCAACCTTTGTACTCCGGATTTTCTCGCCGATACGGCGCGTGACATTGCCAAGCGACACCGCATGAAGATCACCGTACTTGGCCGCGAGGAGATGGAGCGGGAGAAAATGGGCTCGCTTCTCGCCGTCGCGCAGGGGACGCCGCAGGACCCCAAGCTCATCGCGCTCGAGTATCGCAATGGCTCGGGTAAGCCGGTTGTACTTGTTGGAAAGGGACTGTGTTTCGACTCGGGGGGCATCTCCATCAAACCCGCGCAGGGAATGGAGATGATGAAGTTCGATATGTGCGGTGCTGCCGCGGTACTGGGCGCCATGCAGGCGATAGCCGAGTTGCGCCTGCCCGTGAACGTGGTGGGGCTGATCGGAAGCACGACGAATATGCCATCGGGAACCGCTTTCAAACCTGGCGACGTTGTACGCAGCCACCTTGGCAAGTACATAGAAATCATCAATACCGACGCCGAGGGGCGGCTAGTGCTCGCGGACGTTTTGTCCTATGCCCGGAGATTTGACCCTGCCGCGGTGGTGGACGCGGCTACGCTGACCGGTGCCTGTGTAATCGCACTCGGGCATACTGCTATTGCGGTATTCGGCAACGACGATTCCGTGATCCAGGAGGTGCTTGCAGCCGGAAGGCGCTCGGGAGAGCCTGGCTGGCCGCTGCCACTCTGGGATGAATACAAGGAGCTCATCAAGTCCGATGTCGCGGACATGAAGAACTCTGGTGGCCGCGCCGCGGGCTCAATATCCGCCGCCCTGTTTCTCAAGGAATTCGTGGACTACCCCTGGGTCCATCTCGACATTGCAGGGACCGCCTATTCGGAATCCGATCTGGGCTTCATACCCAAGGGCCCTACAGGTATTCCCGTAGGTCTTTTTGTGGAGTTTGTTCGAGGGAGGGCAGGCTGAGCCTGAGCCGCCTCTGTACGCGATGGTCGGGCCGTGCCCTCTCAGCAGCGTTTGCGCTGGTGTGGCCGGCTGCAGTTTACGCCCAGGTGCCGCGAGATACGGGCGCGGTCAAGCGCGACACGAGCGCATTCAATCGTGACTCGGCAGGTTTCGCGATAGATACTACCGGCCGCGTTGTCAGTGCGGCGCGTGTAGATACCGCGGTGACGGATTCTGCGCGTGTGGCGCGCGACACTTTGAAGGCGCCTTTAGCCCGCGCCGAAATTCCTCTCATTGTAGGGATTGGCGAGCAGTATCGCTGGAATCGAGAAGAACTCTTCGCCACGGGGGCCCTGACACTCGGTGAGCTTCTCGATCGCGTTCCTGGCGCTGTCGGTTTTCGCTCCGGCTGGCTTGGTGCCCCCGCACACACGGCTTACATAGGCGATCTGTCGCGTGTGCGTGTCTTCTACGATGGCGTGGAGATCGTGCCCCTCGATACGCGAACTGGCGGGCTCCTTGATCTAACGGAAGTGCAGATCTGGACCCTCGAGGAGCTGGCGGTAGAGCGAGGTGCGGACGAGCTCCGGATCTACGCGCGGAGCTGGCGCGTGCAGCGAACAACGAGCAACACTCGTACAGACGTTGCTACCGGCGATGAAGATACCAACCTTTATAGGGGATTCTTCGGCCGCAGGTTTCGTCGCGGCGAAGCGATACAGTTGGGGGCTCAGCAGTACGGCTATGGAACGCGTGACATTACGCTGGGTTCAGGCGACCAGCTTGCCATCTTCGGACGACTCGGTTGGGCGAAAGGACTTTGGAGCGTTGATGCGAATCTCGTTCGCGGGAGGCGGTCGCGCGATCCGCAACGACGCTTGTTCAGCGATACGGAAATTCCGCGGCTCAACTCAAACCGTACTGACGCCTACCTCCGCGCGGCTTACGGTGATCCAGAGAGAGGCATCTGGCTACAGGCCATTGCCGCCTCCCTGGCCTTCGAGGAAAAGACGCGAGGTCTTGGGCTGGATTCGGCGGATACCACGAGGTCTCGTGCGCAATACGTCGGCGCAGCTGGCTTTACACGCGGTGCATTCCGCGCCAGCTTGACCAACCGCACACTGGTTGGCGAACAGACGAACCGAACGGTTTTGGAGGGTCGATTAGGGCTGCAGAGCCGGTATGCAGCACTCTCGCTACGGGCGGAAAGGACGCCCGGGGATACGGGAGCATCAGTTCAGGAAGGGTCGTTTCGCGTTAGTCCTCTGCGCTGGTTCGCGCTTTCGGGAACGGTGGCGCGACGTGTTTCAGGCAGGCAAGACGTGCCCGACGTGATCACTGGCCGCGCCGAAGCAGGGCTCAGAGTAGGCCGCCTGTGGATATCGGGAGGTGGCATCGCGCGCGACACCAGTACAATCCTTCCTGCCCCGATCGTATACGACAGCGCGTACGGGCCAGCGTTCGATATTGACCGTCCGACAGGAATTTTCGGCACGGCGCGAGGCCGCTTATTCAAGGCGGTGCACATTGACGCGTTTCTCGTCAACTGGTCCAAACCAGGAGCGTACCGTCCCCAGCTACACTCGCGTTCGGACATCTATGTAAAAACAAACTGGCTCGGCAAATTTCCCAGCGGAAACTTTGGCTTTCTCGGCTCGGTCGGATACGAAAGCCGGAGTAGAGCGATCTTCCCGAGGACCGACGGTGGTGTCGACGTCTCCAGCCTGTACCGCGCGGTCAACGCCCAGTTGGAAATTCGAATCGTCAACGCAACGGTTTTCTTCCGACAAACAACGCAAATTCAGCCGGTTCGACCCGATCTCGTGCCAGGATTTCTCCTTCGCCGGCAGAACGGTATTTATGGTGTGCGCTGGCAGTTCTGGAATTGACAAAGACGTTGTCAATGCGTAAGTTACGTATTGTCGCGACGCGAAGGTGTGGACGTCATGGAGGGAGCTTCTCTGCGTGTGCGGCGCTGCCTCATTGCATTTTCTTCGCATGATACGAAGCATGACGGGATACGGTACCGCTACCGGAAAGGTGGGCTCCGGGGCAGTGACGATCGACGTCCGCACCGTCAACCACCGATTCCTTAACCCAAGCATAAAGCTGCCCTCTGCTCTTGCCCAATGGGAGGGTGAGGTTCGCGAGCATTTGCGCCGCAGGATTGGGCGTGGTCATGTAACCGTTTCTGCTCGTGTCGAGTTACAGAACGATTCGGTTGTGGTAGATGAAGCCAGGTTTGCTGCTTACGTGCGTCAGATTCGGGAATTGCAGCGCAACTTTGAGCTGTCTGAGGCGTTGGATGTTGCAACACTGTTGCGACTTCCCAATGTCATGGCAAGTGGCACGGGTGACGCGATTGGTGGGACTGCCGCTGAATGCGTGACGGTATTGGATAGCGCTCTCGATGCGCTGATGTTGATGCGCGATTCAGAAGGGACTCGGCTGGCCGAGCTTCTCCGACAGCGTTTGGCAACAGTGTCAGCGGGCGGAGAACGGATTGCGTTGCGCGCTCCAGTGCGGCTCTCCGAGGAACGAGAGCGAATGCGGTTGCGTGTAACGGACGTTATGAATGGAGTTGATGTCGATCAGGGCCGGCTGGCGCAGGAGATAACAATTCTTGCCGACCGGTTGGATGTGAGTGAGGAAATTGACCGTTTTCGCGCCCACGTGGCGGCATTCGATGAAACGTTGCAACGTTCGGTTAGCGAGCCCGTGGGGAAGCGCTTGGGATTTCTGCTCCAGGAGATGCTTCGCGAGGCGAACACAACCGGGAGCAAGGCAAGAGACACGGCGATGTTGCACGAGGTAGTTGCCATTAAAGAAGAGCTGGAACGGATCGCTGAGCAGGTCGAGAACATCGAGTGAATCCGTTCCCTTTGATATTGTCGGCGCCGTCTGGGGCGGGGAAGACTACGATCGCAAGGGAGCTGCTCAGAGCACGACCGGATGTTGGATACTCGGTGTCTTGTACGACGCGCGCTCCACGCGATGGGGAAGAAGAAGGGCGGGATTACTACTTTCTAAAACGCGAAGAATTTCTGGAACGGCGAACTCAGAATCATTTCGCCGAATCGGCCGACGTTCATGGAAATCTTTACGGCACGTTACGAAGCGAAGTGGAGCGCGTGCTGAAATCGGGGCGTCATGTCGTGATGGATATCGATGTCCAGGGAGCTACGCAATTTAGAAGATCCTTTCCTGACTCGGTTTTCGTCTTTGTCTTGCCACCATCGGCTGATGTATTGCTGCAGCGGCTTCGTCGGCGGGGAACGGAAAATCGCGGCGAGCTCGCTGCGCGCATGATCAGCGCTCTGCACGAGCTTCGAGCTGTACCGCAATACGAGTATGTTGTGGTAAATGACCATCTGGAGAGCGCCGTAGCGCGCGTCTCTGCCGTGATCGACGCTGAATTTGTGAGACGCGAACGGGTGTCTTCGCTGGAGAAGGATGTGGAGGCGCTCGTTTCCAGCCTGGAACGCGAGCTCGAAACTGATCTACCCAAGGAGTAGGGCAACATGCATGTATTCACGCCAATGGATGTAGCGGACCACGCGGTCAACAAATATCTGGGAGTGCTGGTCGCGGCCAAGTACGCGCGCGTTCTCAACGAGCGCACCCTTCCAGGAATGCGCGGCCCCGAGAAGAAGCTCACCACGCAAGCCCTCGAGGAGCTAACTAGCGGCGAGATCAAGTATCACGTGACGACCCGCAGGCGTTGATGGTGTGAGTGATCGGCACTCACACCGCTGAACCGTCGGCCTGATGCGCCCTTACGACGGCCGACGCATCCTCCTCGGCGTATCGGGAGGGATCGCAAGCTATAAATCCGCATGGCTCGCTCGGCTACTCGCGCAGGCCGGTGCCGAGGTCGACGTAGTATTGACCAAGGGCGCGTCTGAGTTCATTACCTCCTTGACGTTCGAGGGGCTCACGGGGCGGCCCGTTCACTCCGATATCTTTGCTGCCGGACACGCGCTTGATCATATCAGGCTTCCACGTGAAGCCAGCGCGATAGTTATCGCTCCCGCTACGGCTGACCTCATGGCGCGTGCCGCCCACGGTCACGCCGACGACCTGCTCACCGCCTGCCTTCTGGCCGCCGGCGATCCAGGCAAGAATGGAGTTGGCGTGCTATTCGTACCGGCGATGAATGATCAGATGTGGTCGCATCCGCAAACCAGGGCGAACGCTTTGCATCTTCGCGAGATCGGTTACCAGGTTCTCGACCCTGAGGAAGGAATGCTGGCGGCGGGCGAGGGCAGTGGTCCCGGCCGAATGCCAGAGCCCGAGACAATCCTTGCGCACATTGGACGGATGCTGGAGCCCCACACAGCGTTGGCTCTCAAGCATGTGGTTGTTACTGCGGGCAGTACGCGTGAGGCCATAGATCCCGTACGTTTTCTATCGAATCGCAGCAGCGGCAAGATGGGAGTCGCGATTGCCGCAGCAGCGTGGCGCCGCGGAGCCGGCGTGACCTTGATTACCGGTCCACTTGAAGTGAAACCACCAACCGGCGTTTTCCACGTCCGGGTGGAGTCGACCGAGGAAATGGCGGCGGCAGTGCGCAGCTCCCTTCCGACAGCGGACGCCTTGATCATGGCTGCAGCGCCGGCGGATTATACCAGCGCCGCGAAAATCGACAGGAAAATGAAACGGACAGCAGCGCCCCTCCACCTGGAGCTTGCTCCGACCGCGGACATTCTCCGAGATACCTCGCCGGCGCGCAAGAATGGGGCAGTTATCGTCGGTTTTGCGTTGGAGACGAACGATGTGCTCGCGGAAGGCCGGCGCAAACGCGACGCGAAGGACCTCGATCTCATAGTCGTCAACGATGCGCACGAGCCGGGAGCGGGATTTGGAACAGACACGAACCGCGTGACCCTGATAGCGCGAGATGGAACTGAAGAATTGCTCCCGCTGATGCGCAAAACCGAGCTGGCGGATATCATCCTCGACCGCGTCGAGGCGCGTCTAGGTGCGGCCTGAAGATCTGCTTCGGCGCTACCTCGAGCAGCGACGGGAAGCTGGGGAGAGCGAGCTGATTCTGGATCGCTTGTCGGTGGACGAGGTGCTCAGGATTGTTGGCGCGGTTGGACGCGGTGCGGTCGCTGAAGTTCCCCTCGCTCAGCATAGTCCAGTTCGCGCGTCAGTCTCGAATCTTTCAATCGGGGCCAGCGCCCCGAGTCCCGATGCGTCCATCGAAGGCTCCATGCCCACCTCCGCCGATTCCGCCATCGATGACTGGAGGGTGGTGTTGCGGGGTCCTGCGGCAATTCCATCGGCGGTCCCTCCGCCAACGTCACCCGTCACTTCTGAAGACCGATCACTCGGCGACATCCGGGAGCAAATACGGGCGTGCACTCGTTGCCCGCTGTACGCGACAGCTACCAACCCCGTTCCGGGTGAGGGAAGTTCAACGGCCAAGCTGGTTTGTGTCGGTGAGGCGCCGGGAGCCAATGAGGACCAGACCGGCCGCCCCTTCGTAGGCCCGGCAGGTCAACTGCTTACGAAAATTCTCGCGGCGATTAACTTGAGCCGGGAAGAAGTTTTCATCGTTAACGTTCTAAAGCACCGTCCTCCGGGAAATCGCAATCCGCTTCCGGAGGAGGTCGAAGCCTGCCGGCCGTATCTTACCCGGCAACTCGAGGTTCTAAAGCCCAGGGTGATCGTCGCGCTCGGCACTTTCGCCGCGCAGACGCTCCTCGAGACAAAGCTTCCGATCGGTAAGCTGCGCGGTCAAGTTCACGAGTACCTCGGCATTCCGGTGGTCGTCACGTACCACCCCGCGGCGCTCCTCCGCAACTCCGCTTGGAAGCGGCCAACGTGGGAAGATGTCCAGCTCGCCCGTCGAATACTCGATAGCCCCGCCGCGTGACGTTTTCCGCGATCGCCGACCGCCCTATTCCGAGGACGCCGAACAGGCCGTGATCGCCGCGATGCTCCTGGACCAGGATGCCATCCTGCGCGCCGGTGAGCATGTGGACGAAACGATGTTCTACCGCGAGGGCCATCGCCGGATTTTCCGCGCCATGGTTTCGCTTTCGGAGCGCGGGGATGTTGTCGATCCCTTGACGCTCGCAGAGGAACTCAGTCGCCACGGTGATCTCGACGCATCCGGCGGTAAGGACTACATCGGCTTTCTCGTCGATGCGGTCCCGACGGCCGCCAACGTCGAGTATCACGCGAGAATCGTCAAGGAGAAGGCGCTCCAGCGTCGGTTGATCGAGACAGCGACTTCTATCATCTCCGATGCCTACGAGGGAAAATCCACCGCCGCCGAAATGCTCGACGAAGCGGAGCAGAAAATCTTCGCAGTCAGCGAGCAACGCGGCACACAGGGTTTCATGCGGATCAAGGAACTGCTTTGGCCTACGATGGAGCGCATCGAGGAACTGCAGCGCGGCGGCAAGACGATTACGGGCGTGGCGAGCGGCTTCACGGACCTCGATGAACTCACGACCGGGTTCCAACCGTCGGACCTGGTCATAGTCGCTGCTCGTCCTTCCATGGGAAAAACGGCTCTCGTGCTGAACATGGCTCAGTACGCGGCAATCGAGAGTAACGTAGCGGTGGCGGTCTTCTCCCTCGAGATGAGCAAGGAATCGCTCGTTCAGCGCATGTTGACGTCCGAGGCGCGTATCGATTCTCAGCTTCTGCGCAAGGGAATGCTGCGCGACGAAGATTTTCCCCGCCTTGCACGCGCTGCCGGACTGCTGAACTCCGCACCGATCTGGATCGACGATTCTCCGGGAATCACCCTGCTCGAAATGCGCTCCAAGGCGCGGAGACTGAAAGCTGATAGCGACATCGGACTGGTGATAGTGGACTACCTCCAGCTCATCCAGGGACCAGCCGACTCCGAGAGCAGGCAGCAGGAGATCAGCCAGATCTCGCGGTCGCTAAAAGCCCTGGCGAAAGAGCTGCGGGTGCCCGTTGTCGCGCTGTCGCAGCTCTCGCGCGCCCCTGAGCAACGTGCTGGAGACTCCAAGCGGCCGCAGCTGTCCGACCTCCGCGAATCGGGCGCGATAGAGCAGGATGCGGACCTGGTAATGTTCATCTACCGGCAGGAGGTGTACGACGGACCGACCGACAAGGACGGGAACTCGCTCGAGGGCCGCGCCGAGCTGATCATCGGCAAGCAGCGCAACGGGCCGATAGGCATCGTGAATCTTCATTTTCACAAGTCGTATACGCGGTTCGAAAACTATTCCGCGCGGTCTTCCTCCTCGTGACCTCCAGGGGGAAGACTGTCTATCGCTGCACCGATTGCGGCGCGGAGCACCCCAAGTGGGCGGGCCGCTGTGAAGCGTGTGGAGAGTGGAACACGCTTGCCGAGGAAATGGCGACGCCCAAAGCACCATCAGGGCGGGGCGCCGCCAAGCACTCGCGGATTGGAGTGGCTGGAGCGCCCAGGTCTACCGCCGCTCGTGCGCCCCGACTCGGTGATGTAAAAGGGGCCGACGAACCGCGCTGGCTGTCAGGATTGGACGAGTTCGATTTTGTGCTTGGCGGCGGTATAGTGCCCGGATCAATGGTGTTGGTGGGTGGAGAGCCCGGCATCGGGAAGTCTACGCTGCTCCTGCAGGTGGCGGCACGTCTGCAAAACGCCGGACACGCTGCACTGTACATCTCCGGTGAAGAATCACCCCTGCAGGTAAAGCTACGGGCAAGCCGGCTGGAGGAGCCTTCCAATGATGTCGCACTGCTGAGCGAGACCTCATTGGAAACCATCCTTGCGACGGCTGATGCCATGCGCCCCGACGTCGTGCTCGTGGACTCGATACAAACTGTATACACGAGCGATCTTGAAGGAGCGCCCGGAAACGTCGGTCAGGTACGCGAATGCGCCGCTCGGCTCATGCGATTCGCCAAGGACACCGGTGTGGCTGTTTTTGTAGTCGGTCACGTTACGAAGGGTGGCGGCATAGCTGGGCCCAAGACCCTCGAGCACATCGTCGACACGGTACTGTACTTCGAAGGGGAAGGTTCGCTCGACCACAGGGTGCTGCGCGCCACGAAGAACCGCTTTGGCAGCGTAGATGAGATCGGGGTGTTTCGCATGACACAGAGCGGTCTGGCAGCAGTAGGGAACCCGTCCGCGCTTTTCCTTGGTGATCGGCACGAAGCCGCATCGGGCAGCGCCGTTGCTGCTCTGCTGGAAGGAACGCGGCCGGTGCTGGTAGAGATCCAGGCGCTCGCTGCGAAGGCGGGATTCGGCACCCCGCAGCGGGTCGCCACGGGGTTCGACGGTCGTCGTCTCGCACTCCTGCTCGCGGTGCTGGACAAGCGAGCGGGTCTTTCTTTCGGCGCGCTCGACGTTTTTGTAAACGTGGCTGGCGGTCTTCGCGTAATGGAGCCCGCCGGAGACCTCGCGGTCGCGGCGGCGCTTGCGTCGAGCACCCACGACCGCGCGCTTCCGCCGAACTCGGTATTTCTCGGCGAAGTTGGACTTGGCGGAGAGATTCGACCTATCTCGCAGGCGGAGCGCCGTATCGCTGAGGCGGCGCGCATGGGCTTCACGACGGTGTTTCTTTCCGACAGAAGCATCCCACAGCGGAACGGCTCGCGCAGCATCAGGATCGCCGCCTCGCGTACACTCGATGAACTTTTCGGTGCGCTATTTCCATGACCGGCCTTCGCGATGTTGGCGTGGTGATAGTTGCCGCTGGAGAAGGAACCCGCGCGGGAGGCCAGGAGCTCAAGCAATTTCGCTGGGTTGCTGGTAAGCCAATGCTGCTGCACAGCGTGCAGGAATTTCAGCGCCGAGTGGATGTCGCGATGGTGGTGTGCGTGCTGCCGCGGAGGTACGCTGGTGACCCGCCGCCATGGCTTTTCCAGTGCGATCTGGACCGGCTGCTCACTTCAGTGGGAGGAAGAACGCGCGGCGAGTCCGTCGAAAACGGGTTGGAGGACCTTTCCGACGAGGTACAAATCGTACTGGTGCACGATGCGGCGCGCCCTCTGATCGATGCCGCAACCATAGATAGTGTGATCGCGGAAGCGCGCCGCGGGCATGGGGCTGTAGCCGCCATTCCCGTCACCGATACGCTCAAGGAAGCATCCGAGAACGGGCACGTTGTGCGAACCGTGGATCGGACTCGGTTGTGGCGAGCACAGACACCACAGGGTTTCCCGCGGCAAATGCTCGAGAAGGCGTACGCCAGCGCCAAAGCTGACAGGATTGCCGCGACAGATGACGCGGCCCTCTGCGAACGGTTGGGATTTCCGGTTGTGATCGTTCGCGGAAGCGAGCGCGCGTTCAAGATTACGGAGGAAGGAGACTTCGCTCGTGCTGAGGCTCTTTACGCGCTAAGCCAGTGAGCGCGGCAAATCCCACAGTACCGTTCTGGTCGCCGGGTGAGGTCGAAGCGGCACTCAGCGGCACGATAGCGCACCTGAACGCGAAAGGAGTGCTCGCGTACCCGACGGAAACGCTGTACGGTTTTGGAGGTGCGGTGGACCACGATTCCGTCGAGGCGCTGATCGCACTCAAGGGGCGCCCACCGGGCAAACCTTTCCTCCTTCTCGTGGCGGCCTCGGAGATGGTGAGTCGGCTGGATCTCAGGCTCTCGGGCTACGCTGCGCATCTAGCCGCGCGTCACTGGCCCGGCCCACTGACGCTCGTTTTACCTGGCGGAGAGCGTCGAATTTCTGAACGGCTGAGGGGACCAGAGGGGGGGGTCGCCGTGAGGTGGACGCCGCATGTGGCACTGAGCCGGCTCCTTCTGGCTTACGGAGAGCCGCTGACCTCCACCAGCGCGAACCGCCCGGGTGTAGCGCCGGCAATGTCCGTCGGTGAGATCGTCGAGCAGTGGGGTCACGCGATTGGCGGAGGAATTCTACGTGTATTGGATGGCGGTCGGCTGGAACCTTCGGCGGCGTCCACTGTCGTAGATTGTACAGGCTTCCGTCCGCGCGTTATCAGGCCAGGGGCTATTTCCGCGGACACATTGCGCGAGTCCGTGCCCGATTTGATTGGAGACGCATAGAATCGATGCGAGTACTGTTTGTCTGCACCGGTAATACCTGTCGTAGCGCGATGGCCGAAGGAATCGCCCGGGAGTTGATTGCCGAGCGTGGAGTGAGCGATGTCGAAGTGGGGAGTGCTGGCACCGCGGCCTGGGACGGCGCGCCCGCGTCAGACGGAGCTCTTCTCGTCTCCATGGAACGGGACGTGGATATCTCCGGCCATCGCTCACGCATGCTGACACCCGAGCTTGCGGCAGCATATGACCTGGTCCTGACCATGGGGCCCCATCATCTGGAACGCGTGAAAGCGTTCGGCGTCGGTGATCGGGCATTCCTGCTCAGCGATTACGCCTCGCGGGGAGCAGATGGCAATGCGGTGAATGATCCATTTGATGGCGATCTGACTGTGTACCGGGAAACCTTTGATGAGCTGGATCGAGAGATTCGCCGCGTAGTCGACCGCCTTGCCGCAGAGCGTACCGCTGGCGGAGCGTGATCGCGGGTCCTGACCGGCTCGTGCTGATCGGCCATCCGGTCGCGCACTCCCTCTCTCCAACATTCCAGAACGCGGCACTTCGCTACATGAAGTTGTCCCTTTCGTATGAAGCGCTCGACGTTAACGCGGTTGTCTTCGCCGAGACGATTGGCAGGCTGGTCCTCGAGAATGCGGCCGGAAACGTCACCATTCCGCACAAGGAGCGTATGGCGACGCAGTGCGAGCAGCTAACGGTTCACGCGCGGCGCGCAGCCTCCGTCAACACATTCTGGGTCGACGACGACGGCATTCTCTCAGGCGACTGCACCGACGTCGGTGGCTTCGATGCGCTGGCTAGCGAAGTGATGGGACGGATCCCGCGTGACGCGCGCGTCGCGCTT
>JACDCM010000040.1 GCA_013817545.1 Gemmatimonadaceae bacterium
CAGGAATACTGTTACCTCGCACTTCTTGCTGGCAGCCTGGCAGCGCACGCATTGGATGCCGCCCGTGCTCTTCTCTCGACGAGTTCACACTCAATCAATGTCCTTGCGTGTTCGGCACCAGCTGAAAGTCGATCCTGATAGTAGAGTCAGCAACGACACTTACTTCTTGATGCGCTTGTAACGCGTACCCACTGTGCCGAGTTGTGACGGTGTAAGAGTCGTCAGGTACCTGTATGATCCAGTAGCGCCCGTTCGCTTGCGTGACCGCACTGCGGTACCTTCCGCTTCGCAATAGGCTAACTTGCGCGCCGCCGATAGGCCTTGTGGTAGTGGAATCTGTCACGACGCCAGTCAATTGTCCCGCCGTTCCGATCATCGATCTGCACGGTTTTTGTTTTGGCGGCCCAGAACTTCGCGCGGGATCCCACGGCGCCATCCTCGCTCGGTCCGAATCATGCTCCCGAGTCGCGGCTGCGTCGACTTGCACTCGAAGAGCTCGTTGCCCCGGTGCGCGTACCGTCCGTCATGGGATTCCGGCCGCGTAATCGCGCTGACTGCCCTCTTCGACGTGACTGATAACAGCGCCGAGGGACCAGCACTTAAGCACAATGCGGAAAGGGCGACAAAGCCGAAAAGCCACTTGAGTGATCGATTTATCATTAGAGTGATGCGTGTAGTGTGCAAGCTTACAAATGCGGAGAGAAACAAGGGCGAAGGATGAGGAGAGTTGTGCTCGCACTTGCGTTCTCAGATTCGTATCACCCTGCTTTTGAAGCCATCATCAGCGTTGGTCGGGCGAAGGCTTGTCACCAGCGTTTGAAGATCGCCACGCACCAATGGACGCTGTACAGTCTCGCTCGCCGGACGTCGTGTGACTAGATACTCCCCGCAAAGAGTGGTTAGGGCTCCATTCGCGCGGCGAACGGCGTCGGCCGCCGCCACTGTTCCAGCTGGTGTTATGGTAAGGGGCGAGAAGCCATAGCCTCCCCCGCATGGTGCACCACTAGTACTACAGTACGTTCCACCCGTCGTCACGTAGAGATTACACGCACTCCCGCCCGATGCGCTCGACTGACAGCGCTGCTCCGTTGGTGAGAAATTATAGCATGATATACATGATCCCTCACCAGGGACCCCCTGCGCGGTGAGCACGGGTGGTGTTCCCATCAGGGCAAACACCACCCGTCACGATGAATCGAGTTAATGGCCGCATACTGATTACCTCTCTGATTGTTGTTATTCCGTGAAACTCCAATACCATTCATAGATCACAATCTCTCCTCGTCCTGCACCATCGTCGAAGCCGAGCAATTTGTCGCGTGGCAGGGCTTGCGTGAAACCTACGGAGGCGGAGACGCGCCGGACACGCGATATGCGACTGCGCTCGACGTCATGTATGACAAACCAGCGAGTATCCCCACGAAGATCGACCAACAACTGCAAGACAAACGAGCAGGAAAGGGGGATTGCCGAGAGCGATACGATACCCCGCCGGTTTCCCAATTGTGCCAGTCTGAAACGCGAGTCCGAAAGGGCGCTCTTCCGGTAGGCGATGGTGCCTGACGATGTAATGACCAATAATTCAAAAGGCGCCGTTGTTTGAGTAGCCAGAATCTGGTTTCGCTCAAACGGGTGGAGACGATAGGCGCCACTTAAAGTCATTTTTTGGATTGCGTCGGTTGTATCCATAGTGCTTGACTGCGCAAACGCAGTTAGCGTTGTGCCGCTATCCTGCTGAACTGCAACCCATAGGCGAGAGAGGTCTTCCGCGGCCCCTGTGATAAGACCATCAGAAGGGTCCAGTTCCAGAAGTGGTGACAGAGAGGACGAGTCAGCGGTCAGGCGGAACAATGAACTACCGCGTGCGGCGAGCATTCGTCCGTCGCCTGCCATGACCATTGAGATTCCTGAATCTCCGGGCGCAACAGGCGAACGCTCTCGTTTAACACCTGTAGCGTGGAACAGTCGTCGCGTCTTCTGATCAAGAGCCCACACGTCCTGCTCGTCCAACGCCGCGATCGCCAATGGTACAGCGCCGCCCGGCACCGCTAAACGACTGTACTCCTTCAGGATGAGTTCCGTAGACTCAAGGTCGATACGCTCCCGGAGCAATTCGCAAGTCTTTACCACTGAAGAGTTCGGATCACGGCCGTCGTTGCCTGCAACTCTAAAGTCACTGGACCCGCACCCCACTAGAAGCGCCACGAGCAGGTGGGAAAAATGCTGGAGAGTATTCATTGCGCCAAGTCAACGGAGCAGGGTGTGCCGGGAGCTGGTTCTGATGCTAATAATCGGACCTCGCCAGTGCCTGGAATGACTAACGGAGCCGGTATCGCAAACTGGAGGTTTCCAATCTCGGCACGTTCCGAACGCCCACCAATTTGATGCAGAAAAATTCTAAGTCAGAAGACAGTCTGGCAATGCCCATTTTAGGACAAGAGATGCCTGTTTTGAGACATTTTACTAATTCAGAGTTGTCGGCGGACCTTCCTGGCCATATTAGGCCCAACTTCTTCTTTCCTTGGGGAGACGAGCGGTCGCTTCGCGCGCGCACAATACTTTGCTCTCAGCCGGAAAGCGGCTCTCTCTCGCACGGTCGAGTCCGCCATGCCCGCAAGACGCGGATTCCCTCGATTCTGTAGCAGCCGGCCAGCGATTCCCCTTACGTCCAGGAAACGGAATCAGGCACTGTGCAACGAGGGATGGAACGCTAGACGGGGCGTTCACGCGCTCAACGGGCTCGCTTTGGGGAGTGCACCGGTGCTCGTGCAGGCTGTAGAGCGTGGCTAACCGCGTTTTCCTAAGCAGCAACAGGTCGCGATCTCGCTTCCGGACCCCGCTCCAGCAGCAGATACAACGCCGGAGTTACCGTAAGCACCAGGATCGTCGAGCTCGTCAGACCGCCTATGAGCGCAAAACCCAGCGCATTCCAGATCGTCGCATCAGCGTGCTCGCTGAACAGTACGAGCGGAAGCAGACCCAACACCGTCGCCACGCTCGTCATGAGGATCGGCCGCACGCGCTGCAGCGTCCCCGCTACGAGCGCCTCGCGCAACGGTCGCTTCTCCTCGCGCCTCAGCTGGTTTACGCGATCGACAAGCAGGATCGCATTGTTGACGACAATGCCACCCATCATGATGACGCCGATGTACGCCTCCCGGGTGAAGCTCGCGCCGCTGAGCCAGAACGTAAGAAAGACTCCAACAAGCGCCATCGGCACCGTGAGTACCACGCAGAGCGGCTGCCGCAAAGACTCGAACAGCGACGCGGTCACCATGAAGATGAGAAGCAACGAAAGAGCCAACACCCCATAAACCTGCTCCTTCTCTTCTACATTCCACCCCCAATCCGCTTTCGCATCCATGCGGTAGCCGTCTGGGAGTGCCGTCGTCGCAATGATGGACTTTTGATACCGGTCGCCAAGCTTCGGAGGACCACGAAACTCGTAACTCACGTTGCGCTGGTACTGCTGATCCTCGCGAACGATCCTTCCAAGCACATCTCGCTCTTCTATCGTTGCAACGTCGCCCAGACGCACCCCGGCGCCGCCAGCTATCGGCAGCAGAAGTTCGCGCAGCGCCGACACCTCCATGTCGCTCGATCCGGAAAGCGCTACGGCGAGCCGCAGCTCTTCCTCTCCCACACGAATCTGGCTTACTGACGAGGCTGCTCCAACGGCCGCGGCGACCTGGCGCACCACATCCTTCGCCGTCAGCGAAAACATCGAAAGCCGCGCGCGATCGATCCGCAAAATGACTTCCGATGCCTTGTCGCGCTCGTACCAGCGGCCGGTCGCATTCACGTCCACGTCGCGCACACGGGCGGTGAGCCGCTTCAGCCGCACGCCCACATCCTCGGCTATGCGCTGCACCGTCTGGTAGTTGTATCCCGAGATGGCGATGGAATAGGTCGGAGGGGAGATCCCACCTCCGAAGAATGAAGGACCAAAGCCGATCACCTGCACTTCGGCTCCTCCGAACTGCAATGCGTCCGACGTAAGTCTTTCCTTGATTACCAGCGGAGCCGCCGTCTTCTCGATGGAATCGGAAAAGGTCACGGTGATGTCCGCCGACTGAGCTCGGACATGTGTCACGAAGCGCTCTACCTCGGGGAGTTTTCTGATCTTCGCTTCGAAGTAGCGCACGATTTCATCCGTACGTTCCAGCTCTTCTCCGCGAGGTAGCGATATCCGCACTGCGAGATAGCTCTGATCCTCCCACCACGAGCGCCATACCAGGCCGCGCGGCACGTATTTGTCGAACACGAAGTACGATCCGCCGAGTAGTGCGAGCGTGGCTGCGACGGTGAGCCAGGGGAACCGCAGCGTGCTCCCGAGAAGCCTGGAGTAAATAGAGACGTACCACGCAGGTCCGTTCGCGGCCGGCTGCTCCGAAACCGGTCGTTCGCGGAAGCGCAGCAGCCGCGCCGCCAGCGCCGGGACGAAAGTGAACGACACGAGCAGGCCCGCGATCTGGCTCAATACGGTCACGATCGCCAGAGGGATGTAGTAAACGCGAAGCTCCCCTTGCAAGTACACGAATGGAATGAATACCACCACCGTCGCCAGCGTCGACACGAGCAGCGCGAGAACAACCTCGCTGGTCCCCCTCTGCGCGGCTTCCGCGGGTGCCTCGCCCGATCTGCGCCGCCGGTAGATGTTCTCCAGCACCACGATCGAGGTGTCGACGATGATGCCGAATCCCATCGCCAGACCCATTAACGTGAGCACGTTGAGAGTGTAACCGGCGAAGTACATGAAATTCAGCGTGATCATCACCGAGAACGCGATCGTCGCGAAGACGATGGCGGCGGACCGGAAGGAGCGCAGAAAAGCCAGCAACACCGCGAAGATGATCGCGGCAGAAAGAAGTGAGCGCGTGCGCAGGTCGGCGAACTGCGCACGGATCGCGGCGCTCTCATCGTCGTTCAGAATCAAGCGTAGCTCCCTCGGCCGAATCCGCTCGAGCTCCACGAGCCGCGCTTTCACGCGGTCTCCTACGGCTACGGCGTTGGTTCCCTGTTCCCGGTACACGGAAAAGGAAACGGCGGAGAGTCCGTCGATGCGATAGTGCGAACGGGGAGGCTCGAACGTGTCGTGAATTGTCGCGACATCGCGAAGGCGCACCACTCGCCCACGGTCCGTGAGCAGAACGGCGTCGAGCACCTCCGCCGCGGACTCGGCGCGCTCCCGCATCGCGAGCACGCGGACGATCTGCCGATCGCGAACCGCACCCGCCTCCTTTACGTATTCCAGCTCCTCGACGCGCTTCCGCACAACATCCGCGTCGAGACCGAGAGCGCTCGCTTTCAGCGGATCCAGCTCGATCTCGAGCATTCGGTTCCGCCCGCCGAAAGCCACCACGTCCGCTACGCCGTCCACCCGCCGGATTTCCGGGGCGATGACGTCGTCGATATGCGCACGGAGCGCCTCTGTCGTGTGTGGTCCGGCGAGCGTGTACTGAAGAAAAGAGCGCTGCTGAGCGCGTAGCGCGTCCGGCACGTACTGCTCTACCACCGGTCCAGTCACTTCCGGCGGAAGTTCGTCCTTGAGCATTCCAAGGCGCTCGGAGAGATCCAGCCGCGCGAAGTCCATGTCGGTGCCCCGCGCGAACTCGACCGCAATCTCGGCCGCGGCGCGGCCATACTGTTCTTCCGACACCGAGCTCACCTTCTCGACGCCGCGCACCTGCTGAATGGCGGCTTCCAGCGGCGAGGTCACGAACGCTTCGACCGTCTGCGGCGACGCCCCTCCCCACCAGGCGCGCACATATAGACGCGGGAGGTCGCTCTCCGGCAGGAGCTCCACCGGGATATTGCGCCATGCAGCTATACCCAGCAGTGCGGCGGCGAGATACGCCATCGCGGTGGCGATCGGCTTGCCGATCGCGAAGCGGATCATTTGGAAACTGGCTTCACCAGCGGAAAAACGCCGATGTGCTCGATGTCGTCGTCGTCCGACCAGCGGCCAAGCATGAAGTCAGCGCCCACTTCGAGGAAAACTACTTTTCTGGGAGTTTTGAGCGTGCCCAACATGCGTCCCTCAGGGTCGAACACCGTCCACCTGGGCTGCTCGTCCGTGGAGCGGCCGTATTCGCGTACCCACACGTTGCCGGAGGCATCGACGAGAATCCGGGAAAGGGGAGGCATGGTTTTCGGATAGTCCATCTTCTCGAGAAAGCGCCTGTTCAAGCGTTTCCAGTTCTCGTCTGACGCTTCTTCGAGCCTCTTCTTCTCGTACGCTTTAATGTCCTCGGGTGTGACGTCCAGAGCTTTATGCTGCTTGCGGATCAATTGCCGCAGCACGCCGCCGGGCGTGTAAACTCCGATCTCGTAGCTATCACCGCCGCCAAGGTAGACGCGGTCCGCGTGTACCGTGACCTCGGTCGTCCGGCCGAAAGCTCGGGATGTCACGCTCATACTTTGCCCCTCGGCGATGACCATGGACTCGCTGCCGGGAAAGCGGCCCACGGTGTCGCGCACTGACCCATCGGAGGTGGTGATCAGAAAGAGCACACTGTCACGGTGAAGTCCGTCCCGTCGTCCAGGACCGAAGGGCCGCTGGCCGTACACGAGCAACGAGCCATCCGAGAGCATCCCAGCGAGCGAAAAAAGGATCTGCCCTCCGTCATTCTTCAGGGCAAACGACCGGACGAATTTTCCATCCGGCCCGAAGATCGAAACGCGGCTACCATTGAAGTCAAAGGTCAAGAGCGAGTCGCCACCGAGTTTGGCCAGGAAATACAGGCTCTCAAACTCACCTGGTCCACCTCCCTTTCGCCCGGATGAAAAGAGGTAGCCTCCTTCACGATCGTAGAATCGCAGCTGGTGCGTCCCCGCGTTGGCCACGACGATACGCCCATCGCTCAGGCGCACGGCTTTATACGCCTGAAAGAGCTGAGAACTGGTGTCTCCCTCCGCCCCACCAATTTCCACAGACGGAGTGTCTGCCACTGTCCATCGCTCGGCCTCCGTCCACTTCGGAGACACGTTCTCCACGATCTGAATTCCGGCGCTGTCTCGCATCACCGCAGCTCCAGCAGGCGACTTTGCTTCGCCCGCGCACGCCGCCAGGACGGCCGCGTGCACTGAGATCGCAAGACTCATCGCTCTCCGTGATCTCTTCACCTGGAGGTTGGTTTTACAAGCGGAAAAACGCCGATGTGCTCGATGTCATCGTCGTCCGACCAGCGGCGCAGGATGAAATCAGCGCCTACTTCGAGGAGATCGCCTCGCTTGGGAACTGCAATCGTCCCTAGCATGCGTCCCTCACTGTCGAATACAGTCCAACTGGTCTGCTCCTCCGTAGGCCGACGGTACTCACGCACCCACAGGTTGCCCAGGCGATCCATCAGAATGGCTGAATACGGCGGAAATGTCTGTGGGTAATCCATCTTATCGAGGACGAGACGGGTAGCGCGCTTCCGATTCTCATCAGGCGACGCATCAAGCCACTCCTTCGCATCCAGCTCGATGTCTTCGGCGGTAACTTTCTGGTTGTTGTGTCTCTTGCGAATGAGTTGCTTCAGTACGCCGTCGGGCGTGTAAACGCCGATTTCGTAGGTATCACCGCCGCCAATGTAAACACGGTCCGCGTGCACCGCCGCTTCAGTCGTCCGACCGAAAGCCCGCGATGCAGCGCTCATGCTCTGTCTAGTGGACGTCAACACCAAAAACTCGTTTCCGGGAAAGCTACCCACGGTATCGCGCACCGAGCCATCGGAGGCGATCACCAGAAAGAGCGTAGTGTCACGGTGCAGTCCAAGGGCCATTCCGGGACCGGACGACCGGTCCGCGCGTACGAGCAAGGAGCGATCCGGTAAGACTCCAATGAGGAAAGAGAACCGTGACGACCCTCCCTCATTCTTGAACGCGAACGATCGGACGAATTTTCCATCCGGCCCGAAGATTGAAACTCGGCTGCCGTTGAAGTCATGGGTCACAAGCGAGTCGCCGCTCAGTTTTGCCAGGAAAGAAAGATTCTCAAACTCGCCCGGCCCCCCTCCCTTTCGCCCGGATGAGAAGAGATAGCGGCCATCGCGATCATAGAACCGCAACTGGTGCGTCCCAGCATTCGCCACGACGATGCGGCCATCATCCAGGCGCACGGCGTCAAAGGCCTGAAAGAGCTGATAGTTGGTGTCGCCCTCCGCCTCACCAATCTCCACGGTCGGAGTGTCGGCAATACTCCATCGCTCGGCCTCCGTCCACTTTGGAGATACGTTGTCCACGATCTGAATTCCGGCGCTGTCTCGCACCGTCTCCCCTTCTGCAGGCGCTTTAGCTTCGCCCGCGCACGCCGCCAGGACGGCGACCTGTGCTGACATTGCCAAACTCATCGCTCTCCGCATTCGCTTCATACTTGGCCGTCCTCTGTCAATCAAATATTTCAGATCTCGACTGGCCGCGCGTCGCTCAGGCTATCGCCAAGCACAATCCGCAGCATCCGTTCAATCCGCAGCATCCGTACAACCTTTTGTTCTTGATGCTCGCTTCGCTCGACTCTTGACCGTTCCTTTGATCTCCAGCGGAAGCGAATCACCTTGACGCCGGTTTTACCAGCGGAAATACGCCGATATGCTCTAGTTAGCTTCGTCCGTCCAGCGCCCGAGAATGAAATCAGCGCCCACCTCGAGGAGGGCCACTCTCTTGGGAGTTTCGATCATACCGAGCAAACGTCCCTCAGCGTCGAATACGGTCCACGAGGGCTGCTCCTCGGTGGGTCTACGGTATTCATTCACCCACAGGTTGCCAGAAGCGTCGGTGAGCATGTGCGAATAGGCCGGCATGGTTTTCGGGTAATCCATCTTCTCGGCAAAGAGTCTGGTAACTCGTTTCCAGTTCTCGTCGGCCAGTTCCTCGAGCCTGTTCTTCTCGTAGGCTTTAACGTCTTCGGGGGTGACATCCAGGGCTTTATGTCGCTTGCGGATCACTCGGCGCAGCGCGCCGTCAGGCGTGTAAACGACGACCTCATAGCTGTCGCCGCTCCCGAGATACACGCGTTCGCCATGTACGGCCAGCACCGTTGTCTTGCCGAAAGCACGCCCAGTTACGCTGATGCTTTGCCCTACCGATATGACGAAGCTCTCGTCTCCGGGAAAATGTCCCAGGGTACCTCCGTCAGATCCGGTGGATCGGATGCGCTGGTAAAGTGCTGAGTCACGGTGGAGCCCACTGCGATCACCCGCCGTGAACATTCGCCCACTTGAGACCAGGAGCGAGCCATCTGGAAAAACGGCTTGGGGCCAGAGGGATTTACAGCTCCTTCTCTCACGAGGGAGAACGATCGCACAAACCCGCCGTCCGACGTGAAAACCGACACCCGTCTACCGTTGAAGTCATAGATCAGGAGCGAATCCCCGCCAAACCGGGCCAGGAAACCCAGATTCTCAAACTCACTCGGGCCCCCACCCCTTCGCCCGATTGAATGGAGGTAGCGACCATCGCGATCGTAGAATCGCAACTGGTGCGTACCACTGTTCGCCACGACGATACGGCCATCGCTTAAGCGCACGGCGTCATTCGCCCGAAAGAGCTGGTAGTTTGTGTCGCCTTCCGCCTCACCAATCTTTAGGGCCGGAGTGTCGGCCACGGTCCATCGCTCGGCAACCGTCCACTTTGGAGACACGTTCTCCACGATCTGAATTCCGGCGCTGTCTCGCACCGTCGCCGATCCAGCAGGCGCTTTGGCTTCGCCCGCGCACGCCACGAGGATGGCGACGTGTAGCAACGTTGAAGCACTCAGGAGCCTCTGTCTTTTCGCAATCAAGGTTTCACGCTCTGGTTCAGGCTACCTTGTCGTCAAACGATCCTGCTATCCCGTTCGGCTCCGTATCCGCTCCGCATGTTCGCCGGTATCATAAACCTATCATTCCGCTACGCCATGCGGCGTTTAGCCCGAACCGGATTTGAGGAACAAATCGTTGTCCACGGAAGCGACGGCTGCCGTTGAGCAGTCCTCGAAGGTTCCGAGGCCGGAACCAGAGGATGAGTACGTCGTGGCCGCAAATGCCCAACGACGCCGAGCTCCCCGTCATCTTCCTCGACTCCCATGTGGCTCGCCGACCGGGCCCGACGTCGCGGGTCGCTCTAGCCAGCTACGTCTTGCCTCCGACCACCTCCAACCAACGGTGTCTGGCATCCCTGGTCGCTCGCTTCGTCCGATCCGAGACTTCACGTCGCGTGCACGTTAGCGACCTGCTGCCGAAGGTCGACCTCGCCCGTGTAAGGTTGGCTCAGCCGCTAGGCGTGTCAACGCAGAACATGCCAGAAGCACTTGACCTCGCGACTACGAGAACCGTGCCCTTCTTAAACAGCGAGGTCGGTCTGAACCAGCCGCGACCCCCGGCGCGACGGTCGGTCCTCGAGCAAAGAATATGTCCCGTCGGCAAAGCGCGTTATGACCGCGCTGTCCGACCGAAGGCTGCGCCAGAGCGAGCTGTATACGGAGAACCCCTCCTCCGCAAGACGGATCGCCGGCGCCATTACTTGGGCAAGCGTTAGGCGCCCGTACTTCCGCTGAGCCTCGGCGAGACCGGCCATGGCGCCCGGAACGCCTGACGCGAGATGGCCGACGCGATCACGTCGTGCCCCACTGTTCGAGCTGCCCCAAGACCAGAGATAGAAGAGATTCGGCTGGATGTGGTACTCATCGCGGAGGTCCGAGACGGCAACCTCGTCGGCGACGTGCCGACAAGATCGTCGCCATCTTCTCGGGCGTGAAGTGCCGGCGCTTTCTGGGGCGGCTTCCGTTGTCTCGGCTCATGGACTCCTCCGTTCTCCACAGTAGGGAGCGCAGGGAGTCACATTTCAACTGAGGCAGAACATAGGGCGGACTTGGCCGCGATAGCGCAATCCGGCCGAAGACACCGCGACCACGTGAGGCAGACGAACGTGCTTGGCCTTCTATGGCCACCCGGCAAAGCGGCCGGAGAAATGTGTGCTCTCCCCGGCCGGCATACCACATCTCTTCCGCGCTAGTAGTTCTCTGGCAGGATCTCTCAGTCCAGCCCTAACTGCATCGCGAGGCTGGAGCGTTCAGCCGAGCGCGGACTCCTGCGTACTCGCGCTACGAACTCGCCGTCGCAGTTGCGGATTGCGAAGGAATCGCCGGACTCCAGTGGAAACGCCCGCCAAGTCCCATCTGCATAGCGTACAAGACCGACAGTCTCAGCGAAATAAACATTGCCGCGAAGCGCGCCGGATTTGACGTGACCGGCGACGAGTCTCGCTGCTGCGGGCGTGAGATCTACCGCAACTACTTGAACTCCCCGGAACGGCAGTGACCACGGCTCGTGCAAGATGCGGTCGAGATCCACTGAGCCCTGACCGTACGCGCCCGAGCACTGACAGGGGCAAGAACACGAGTAGGAATGTTGCATCGCGCACTCCCCCAACTAACGCCCAGGCCAAGTGATCACTGAAATACTAGGAAACGGATCGCTCTTGAAGAGCAGTCCTAGTGGACGCGCGCCTGCGACCGGACAGAGCAATCGCTGATGTGAACCGAAATTGATGGCTTGTCGGTCCGTGAGTGTGCCATCGGAGGCGCGCCGCGTGTCAAGAAACTTCCGCTCACGCTCGAAATCAGTGGTCATCACCCGAAAGACGCCGTTCCCAAGAGCATCTAGACCGGTTACGCTGGGATAGCTGGCCACACGGTAACTGCGTTCAGCGGCTACGATGTGCTTTATCCAAGGTTTGGGAAGCACATCATCACGAACGACCCACCGGCGTCGACCATCGAGCGCAAACCGAGCGACTACGTAGGGGGCGCGAAGCGCGACGAGCAAGTCACCGTCCGATAGTTCACATACCTGACCCTGGAGCAGTTGCGCTTGCATCAGGGGGGTGTCGTGCTGGTGGTCATCTATTTCCAGCAGGTCCCAAAAGATCGGATGTATGTGCCCTTGGGATCGACGACATGGACAAGCCCACGATGCTTCGCGCTATGACCAATGAACAGAAGTGCTCCACTCGTGTGTCGCTCCATCTGCAACGGCCCCGACCACTCGAGCTGCGGGCGGAACTCCCGAAGTAGCGTACCAGTCGGTGACAACACGGATACTCTGCGGTTCTTATGATCGAACACGTAGAGCGAATCCCCCGCTGGACCGACTGCCATTGACGTAATCGACAGGTACTCGCCGGGCCCCTCTCCGCGACGTCCGAACTGCCGCACAAAACGTCCAGACGAATCGAATACCCTGATCGACCCAATCCGAGTCTCTGCCACGAACAAGATGCCGCTGCGGCTCAGCGCTACAGTGATGTGCTCGTCGAAGACTTGCTCGGCCGGCGATTCCTCCGCACCGACGGAATAGAGTACGCGATACGGCTCCTGTGAGAGCGCATCAACGGGAGGAGCGTTAAGTAACAGGATGGACATTGCAGCGCCTCGAATAGTGCGCCGGCGACACCGAATGAAGGACCGACTTACTCGAACTCTCACGCGCGATAGCAATCCAAACTCCTTGTAAGGACTGGCGGTGATGTCTGCTTCCGTTACAAATTCTCCGCAAATTAGGTGAAGTATTTTCAGGCCGGAATGGCCTGAGATGCTGAATCAGAATGCTAGCCGGGCCACGAGGCGAACCAGGTCCTGCCCGGTGTACTTCCATTGGAATGGATGCCCTCCGTCATTCTTCAGGGCAAACGACCGGACAAATTTTCCATCCGGCCCGAAAATCGAAACGCGGCTACCATGAAGTCAAAAGTCAGGAGCGAGTCCCCACCGAGTTTGGCCAGGAAATACAGGCTCTCAAACTCACCTGGTCCCCCTCCCTTGCGCCCGGATGAAAAGAGGTAGCCTCCTTCGCGATCGTAAAATCGTAGCTGGTGCGTCCCCGCGTTGGCCACGACGATACGCCCATCGCTCAGCGCTGCCGCGCATCGCTCAGACTATCGCCAGGAGCAATCCCCAGCATCCGTTCAATCCGCAGCATGCGTACAACCTTTTGTTCTTGATGCACGCTTCGCCCGACTTCTGACCGTTCCTTTGATTTCCAGCGGAAGCGAATCACCTTGACGCCGGTTTCAGCAGCGGAAATAATCCGACGTGCTCTATGTCGGCGTCGTCCGTCCACCGTCCGAGAATGAAGTCAGCGCCGACCTCCAGAAGTCGTAGTCCTTTTGGAGTTGTGACACTGCCGAGCATTCGGCCATCGGCGCCGAACACCGTCCACAGCGGCTGCTCATCCCCGGGTTTGGCGTACTCTCTGACCCAGAGATTCCCTGCGACGTCCACGAGGATACCCGAATATGCCGGGAACGTCTTCGGATACTCCATCTTCTCGATGAAGGAACGAGTAACGCGCTTCCAATTCTCATTGGTGGCTGATTCCAGCTGCTTCCGTTCGAACTGGTCGATATCCTCCGCGGTGACGTTCAGGTTATTGTACCTCTTGCGTACAAGCTGCTTCAGCGCGCCACCTGGCGTGTATACACCGATCTCGTAGCTGTCGCCACTCCCAAAGTAGATGCGGTCGCCATGTATCTCGGTAGCGGTCGTCCGCCCAAAAGTGCGCGAAGTGACGCTCACGCTCTGCGCGTCCGATACGACGAAACTCTCGCTGCCGGGAAAGTTGCCCACGGTGTCGCGCACCACACCTCCCGGAGCGAGGATCACAAGGAGCGTGCTGTCGCGGTGAATTCCGCTCCGAATTCCGGGAATGAACGATCGTCCGCTTTGCATGAGGAGTGAGCCATCCGGGAAAATGGCCTGGGGCGAGAGAAAGGCAGGTCCACCCCCACTCGAGACGGCAAACGATCTTGCAAATTTGCCGTCCGGCGCAAAAACCGAAACACGGCTGCTGTTATAGTCGAATGTCAGAAGCGAGTCGCCGCCAAATCGGCCCAGCAACACGAAATTCTCAAACTCTCCTGGCCCCCCTCCCTTGCGCCCTGACGAGAGGAGATAGCCACCATCGCGGTCGTAGAATCGCAACTGGTGCGTGCCCGCATTGGCGACGACGATACGGCCATCGCTCAAACGCACGGCGCCAAAGGCGCGGAAGAGTTGATAATTCGTGTCCCCTTCCGCCTCACCAATGTCAACCGTCGCCGTATCTCCCACTTTCCATGCGTCGTTTTCCTTCCACTTCGCCGACACGTTCTCGACGATCTGGATTCCGGCGCTGTCCCGCACCACAGCAGCCCCGGCTCCAGCTTTGGTTTCGCCACCGCAAGCCGCCGCGAACGCGACATGCAGCAACATCACGGGAACTACAATCCTGTTTTGTTTGGTTCTTCGGAAAAATGCGTGGACAAGTATGGCGGGTTTTCGAGCAGCGCAGGCGTCTGTTTTCATGGGGTGAGTAGAATGTGTATGGGTCGCGATCGGGCGGCCAACGGCGAAGCGAATCATCCGGAGCCCGGCTTCACCAGCGGAAATACGCCGACGTGCTCAATGTCGGCATCGTCCGTCCACCCCCCGAGAATGAAGTCAGCGCCTACCTCCATAAGCCGTAGTCCTTTGGGAGTTGTGATACTACCGAGCATTTGGCCATCGGCGCGGAACACCGTCCACCGCGGCTGTTCATCCCCGGCTTTGCCGTACTCGCTGACCCAGAGATTGCCGGATACATCCACAAGGATGTTGTAATACGGCGGCATGGTCTTCGGGTACTCCATCTTTTCAAGGAAGCGACGAGTGACGCGCTTCCAATTCTCATCGGTCGCCGATTCGAGCTGCTCCTGCTCTGACCGCTCGATGTCCTCCGCGGTGACATTCACGCTGTTGTGCCTCTTGCGCACGAGTTGCTTCAGCGTGCCGTCGAGCGCGTATACGCCAATCTCGTAGCTGTCGCCACTCCCAATGTAGATGCGGTCGCCGTGTATCGCGGCAGCGGTATTCCGCCCAAAAGTGCGCGATGTGACGCTCATGCTCTGCCCTTCCGTTACGACGAACATCTCGCTGCCGGGAAAGCTGCCCACGGTGTCGCGTACCACGCCTCGAGCAGCGAAGATCACGAAGAGCGCGCTGTCGCGGTGAATTCCCTCCCGAATTCCCGACATGAACGACCGGCCGCTTTGCATGAGGAGTGAGCCGTCCGGAAACACGGCATCTGGCACTAGAAAGTTCGGACCACCCCCGCTCGAGATGGCAAACGATCTTGCAAACTTTCCATCCGGCGAGAAGACCGAAACGCGGCTACCGCTGTAGTCGAATGTGAGAAGCGAGTCCCCGCCAAATCGGAACAACCGCACAAGATTCTCAAATTCACCTGGTCCACCGCCCTTGCGCCCTGTCGAGAAGAGATAACGGCCATCGCGGTCGTAGAACCGCAACTGGTGCGTGCCCGCATTCGCGACGACGATACGGCCATCGCTCAAGCGCACGGCGGCAAAGACGCGGAAGAGCTGGTAACTCGTGTCCCCTTCCGCCTCACCAATGTCAACGGTCGCCGTATCCCCCACTTTCCATGCGTCGTTTTCCTTCCACTTCGCCGACACGTTCTCGACGATCTGGATTCCGGCGCTGTCCCGCACCACAGCAGCCCCGGCTCCAGCTTTGGTTTCGCCACCGCAAGCCGCGGCGAACGCGACATGCAGCAACATCACGGGAACTACAATCCTGTTTTGTTTGCCCTTCGGAAAAATGCTTGGACAAGTATGGCGGGTTTTCGAGCAGCGTAGGCTTCTGTTTTCATGGGGTGAGTAGAATATGGCAGGGACAACGAAAGGGCCTGAAGTTCATGCTGTCTTTTCAGCGATCTCTTATACGCGAGAAACGTTGACGTGTACCGCACTCCGAGAGGCTGCCAGTTCAAGCGGCAAGCGCGCACTTACCACAATACGCAGTACGCATTTCGCATTACGCAGCCCTTTTAGATACAACAGCGAGACAGGACAGGATGGGCAGGATTGCAAACAGTCTGCATCCACATCCGCACCTATCCTGCAATTCCTGTCCATCCTGTCTAAAGCTTCCCTCAATCGCCAGGCACGGGCTCGGCGGTAACCACGCCAGCTCCCCGCCTCTGCCCCACGAAGTTGCCGGCGGCTCTTTCCCGCATTTCCTCCATCAGGTCGTACGCTACCGGTACCACCACCAGCGTCAGCGCCGTCGCCGTGAATAGTCCCCCGAATACCGCTATCGCGAGCGGCGCCTGCAGCTCGGCGCCGGGCCCGAGAGCGAGAGCCATCGGGAGCAATCCGAGCATCGCGGTTATCGAGTTGATTACTATCGGGCGAAAACGCGCGTGCCCCGCTTCGACTATCGCCTCGCGCACGCTCCGCCCCTTGCGGCGCATCTGGTTGATGAAGTCGACCTTGACCACCGCGTCATTGTCCACGATTCCCGCCAACACAACGATCCCTATCAAGCTCACGGCGTTGAGTCCGGCGCCCGAGATCCAGAGCGCGACGATCGCTCCGATAGTGCCGAGCGGCACGCTCAACAAGACGACGAACGGTAACACAAGCGATTCGAACTCCGCCGCCAGAATCATGTAGACGAGCAGAACGGCGAGCGCGAAGGCGAGAGCGAGCGCTCGGAATGCCAGTCGCAGCTCCTCATTCTCCCCTCCGATCTCGACCTGAACGCCTGCCGGCGTTGTCAGCCCGCGCATTGCTCCGCGCGCATCGGATATCGCGTCGTCCACTCCTCCGCGCGCGACGTCAGCCTGCACGGCTACCACGCGGCGTTGATCGACACGCCTGATCTCCGCCGGCCCGATCCCCTCGCGCGTGGTTATCAGTTCGCGGAGAGGAACGTCGCGCACACGCAGCTCGCGCAACGTTTCGAGTGACTGCCGGGCGCTTTCGGGGAGCCGCACGATCACCGCGACCTTGCGATCGAAATCGATGTAGTCGGTGGCCGATACACCTCGCATCGATGCATCCACCACCTTCGTGATCTCGCTGGGTTCTATTCCGTACGCGGCGGCACGTTCGCGGTTGATTTCGACAAGAATCTCCGGCTGCCCTTCACCACTTCCCAGCCTGACGTTTGACAGGCTCGTCACACCTGCCAGGAGCCGTTCCACCGATCGAGCGTGAGCGAAGAGCGTGTCCATGTTCTCCCCCTGCACTCGCACAGCCAAGTCCGACTCGCCGGCGCCGAGCAGCTTGTTCACCGCGGTCGCCTGCCCTGTCTCCAGCGAAACCGTTCCGGACGGAAGGTCATTGAGCCTGCGCCGCAGCCGTTCGATCGCGTCCGCGGTGCGCGTCCCCTTTCGCAAGCGGACGT
>JACDCM010000289.1 GCA_013817545.1 Gemmatimonadaceae bacterium
GCTCGAGGATGAGCGCGCGGATGAGATACTTTCCGAGATTTCGACTGAGGCGCGGGGCGAGACGGAGCGGCTGCTCGCCTACCCGGCGGACTCGGCGGGCGGACTGATGACGACGGAATTCGTGTCAGTGCCCGAAGACATTACGGTGGAGGAAGCGCTTACAAATGTGCGGAACGTCGCGCGCGCTGGCCGGCGCGAGGCGATGCATACGGTGTACGCGACTGATGCACGAGGGATCGTGCGCGGAGTGTTCTCGTTACGCGAGCTGCTCGCCGCACCGCATGGCGCACGTGTCGCCGACATCTCGTGGGCCGACGTCGTCAGTGTTCCACCCACCGCCGATCGCGAGGAAGTAGCACGTCTCACCTCCAAGTACGATCTCGTCGCAATTCCGGTTGTCGACGACGGCCGCGTGCTCGGCGTTGTCACGGTGGATGACGTGATCGACGCGATGGTGGAAGTTCAGACGGAGGACACTCAGCGACAGGGCGCGGTCGCTCCATTGGAGCAGCCATACTTCCAGGCGGGCTTCTGGAACATTGCTCGAAAACGCGGCGGGTGGCTCGTTCTGCTTTTCGTTGCCGAGATGCTGACAGGGACGGCAATGCGGCACTACGAATCCACGATCGCGAGCGCGCTTTCACTGATGTTTTTCGTTCCATTGATCATCAGCTCGGGGGGAAACTCGGGCTCACAGTCGTCTGCGCTAATTACGCGAGCTCTTGCTGTAGGGGACGTCGAGCTTCGCGATGGCTGGCGAGTTCTGTCTCGGGAGCTGGGTCAGGGCCTGGCGCTCGGCGCTTTCCTTGGCGCGATCGGTTTCGTTCGGGCGGTGATGTGGGGGAATTCGTCGGACCTGGCCGCAGTTGTCGCAATTACGCTACTCGCAGTCGTACTGACCGGCACACTTGTAGGGGCCGCGCTGCCATTAGCCTTTACGCGTTTCGGACTCGACCCCGCAATCGCGTCCTCCCCGTTTGTGGCATCGTTCGTGGATATTGCCGGGATTCTGATCTACTTCTCGGTGGCTACACGAATGCTGACGCATGGCTGAGGCCGTTGGAGCGCCGGTATAAACGAATCCATTTGTCCGCCGCTAGCTCGCGCTTTCGCCGCGCTGAGATCGTTGGCCGTCTTAAGCCAGGACACCACGAGAGGATGCGGCACGCTGGCGCTCGACGTGCATTCGGGAAGAAAGAGCGTCGCAATGAAGAATGGATGTTCAGAGTACTCGATCGCGCAGGCAGTTCCATTATCGGTTACCCCGCTCACCCTGAATCCGGCGCGATGGATCATTGACAGGTAACGTGGGTTGAGACCGAATTCACACCGGTAGCGCTCCGCGATTTCCGTGCGCCGGTAAAGCGTTGCCATGCGCGAATTAGGGTCGAGACGAACAAGGGAAGTTCGTTCGACCATCGCATGCGGGAGCGGGGCAATGACGGGTTCCGTCGCGGCGGAGTTCGTCTCAGCGTGGTCGGCGCCGCTCAGCCCGAGAACGCTTCTGGCGAACTCGATCAAGGCGTGCTGAAACCCGGCGCAGGTACCCAGGAAAGGAAGTCCGCTCTCTCTCGCGAAACGGATGGCTTGCAGTGCACCATCAAAATTCTCGTAAGGGCTGCACGGGCCAAACCAGAGCGCGTCGAACGGAAGAAGTTGCTCATGGATAGCATGCTTGAGGTCCGCCGTCGACAGGCACTCGGCGTCGACCTCCAACGACAGCGCATCTCCCGCGTGCCGCAACGCCCTCGCAATCGTCTCGTGTGCCTGGATGGTCGGACGCTTGTCACCGATAATTGCCGCCAGCACTTACCCTCCCTCTGTACTCCCTTCGCCTATTGCTGCACGTTCCATTGCGCGTTCCAGGGCGCGCTTCCACCGTTCCGTGAGCGCTCGCGTCCAATGGCAAGCTACACTTCCGACACGACAAAGTTCAACGGGTAAGCGGTTTAGCGCGTGACTACTACGCATATGGCAAAGGTCTGGCGATTGCAATGCAAAGCCACCAAGCTCTGAAATGAAACAGTCTCTCGCTGAGCCGCCACATTTGGACGAAACAGTTCAAGCGCGAAATCAAGCGCTGCCTGGCCGCATTTCGATTTCGCTGCAAAAGGCGTTGTTAGGGGTGATCGCGACGGCGCTCCTGGCGGGTATCGTTCCAGCAGGTTTGATACTGGACCGGCGACTCGTGGCGGAGTTGGAGAGCAGAGCTCGTAGAGATCTGCAACTCGCGCCGCGGCTTCTGAGAGATCGCGATCTCGCGCTTGCCGAAGGCATGAAGATGCATGCCAAGGAGATTGCGCGTGCGCCGGGTGTCGCACAAGCCATGCGCGAGGGCAATCGTGCACTGACTATTGCCCGTGCGGAGGCTGCCCGTGCGGGTTTCGGTGACACGATCGTCGTGGTCGATTCGTCTGGCGCCGCTTGGGCCGGCCCCAAGCCGGACCCGATTCTAATCAGAGCGACGCAGGCGGACACGCAGTCGGTTGGCGTCGTCTCCGACAGCGCGGCGTTATATACCGTGGCACTCGCGCCGCTGCAGCACGCCGGAACGTGGATAGGCGCGGCGGGAGTGGCCATAGCGCTCAGTGATGCATCGGCAGGATTGCTTGCGGGCCTGGCCAGGTCAGACATAGTCATCCTCGGCGCCCGCGGCCAGCCTACGGCAGCGACGACTCGAGACAGCGCAACGATGCTGATAGCGCGTGCTGCTGCTGCCTGGGCACGTGACAGCACGGTGCATGAGGTGCGGGTGGCCGGCACTCGCTACCTGGCCACCACCGCTCCTCTCGGCGACATGGGGCGCATCGTCTTCGTACGCGATCTCAGCCGCGACCTTGGCGTAATGCCAAAGCTTCGTCTTCTGGCAGCCTTGAGCGGCGGCGCCGCGCTCTTGCTGGGACTCGTGCTCGGAACGGTGCTGGCGCTCGCCCTGGCGCGGCCGGTCAGGTCGCTCGCTGATGCGTCCGACCGGGTCGCCAAGGGTGATTTCAGTGCGCCCCTTGCCCCTTCGTCCATTACCGAAGTGAATCGCGTCGCGCACGCATTCGAGGAGATGCGTCACGCACTGCGCTCCCGGCTCGGAGATCTCGAGAATGCCAACAGCGAGTTGGCAGCGAGGCAGTCCCGGCTCGTGGAGCTGCAGTCCGAGCTCATGCACCGCGAACGGAGTGCAGCGAATGGCCGACTCGTCGCCGAGCTCGCGCACGAGATCCGCAATCCAGTCGCGAACCTCCGCAACTGTCTGGAACTCATCGACCGCAGGCTCGAGCACGATCCTGAAGGCCGGGAGTTCGCGTCCATGGCAATCGACGAGCTGCTGCGCATGCACGAGCTCGCAGAACGCATGCTCGATCTCAACAGGCCAAATGATGTGAAGGCGGGCCAGTGCGATGTTGGCGAGGTAGCTCGCGAAGTCGTCGCCCTTGCCAGTGCAGGCGGTTCGGCGGACAGTATTGTGATGTCCGTTGAAGACGATGGGGCGTCTGACGCAGCCATCGCGTCGGACGCGCTCAAGCAGGTTCTGCACAACATTGTGCAGAACGCGCGTGAGGCGATGCCGCGGGGTGGTACGATTCGCATCAAGCTCGGCCAGAAGGACTCCCGGATCATCATTCTCGTGACCGATGACGGGCCCGGCATACCGCGCGACATCCTGCACCGCCTGTTCGATCCCTTCTTCACGATGAAAGGAGACGCGGGAGGAATCGGGCTGGGCCTTTTCGTCGCCGAAGGAATGGTGCGTGTCAACGGTGGCCGGCTGACCGTCGCCAACCGCGACGATGGCGTGGGAGCGCGATTCACCATCGAACTCCCCTCCGCGGTTAGCGACCCGCTAAAGGACGCACTGAACCATCCCTCTCTCACATTGGACCGGAGCTGAGAAGAACTTGAGACAGGCAGAAATACCACGCATTCTGGTTGTGGACGACGATCGAGCCTTTCGTCTCTCCACGGCCGCTCTGCTTCGTCAGGATGGGTACGAGGCAGTACCCGTTGCCAGCGGGCAGGAAGCTATCGAGGCGCTCAGTGGTGCGTCGTTTGATCTCATGCTGCTCGATCTGCGCATGCCCGGAGCAACCGACGGACTGACCGTGATCGAGGCGCTTCGCCGGTGGGGCGAAGGAATACCAATTCTCATGATCAGCGGCTTTGGCACGATCGACGCCGCCGTCCGCGCCCTGCATCTTGGCGCGGACGACTTCCTGACCAAGCCGGTAGAGCCGGACGTCTTGAGCGCCCGTGTTGCAGAGCTGCTCGAGCGCCGGCCGACTGAAACACCGGACGACGCTAACGTCGGCGGAATGATCGGCAGATCGGAGCCAATGCGACTGGTGACAGACGCGATACTCCGGGTTGGGCCTACGGACGCCACTGTACTCGTTACGGGCGAGACCGGAACAGGCAAGGAGCTCGTGTCGCGCGCGGTGCACGACTGCTCGCTTCGGCGGAACGGACCGTTCGTCGCGGTAAACTGCGCCGCACTTGCTGAGGGACTTCTGGAGTCGGAGCTGTTCGGGCATGTGCGGGGCTCGTTCACTGGTGCCCTGTCCGACAAGCGCGGCTTGTTTGAGGAAGCAAGCGGCGGCACACTCTTTCTCGATGAGATCGGCGACGTAAGTCTCGCCCTGCAGCAACGTCTTCTGCGCGCAATCCAGGAGCACGAGGTGCGGCGCGTGGGGGCCACCAAGTCAACCAAGGTGGATGTTCGTGTGGTAGCGGCGACGAGCCGTGATCTCCGTCAGGAGGTCGCCGCCGGCCGCTTTCGTGAGGACCTTTTCTATCGCTTGAACGTCTTCTCGATTCCGATCCCTCCACTCCGCGAGAGGCGCGGCGACATTCCTATTCTTGTGGAGGCAGCTCTAAGCAAAGTTCGGAACGAGCGCCCCAGTCAGCAGCGTCTCACCTACTCACCGCTGGTGATGCGAATGCTACGCGCACACGACTGGCCCGGGAACGTACGAGAGTTGTTCTCGGTCATTAGCGGCGCAGCCATTCGAACAGACGGAGTTCGAATCGAAGCGCAGCACTTGCCACCGGAGGTTCGTTCGGCAATTGGCGTCGGAATGGACGAGGCGAACATCCGCTACAGGGCAGACGCATCCACCGATGACGAACGATCGCTGATCGTGACTGCGTTGAGTGACGCGAATGGCAATCGGAGCAGGGCCGCCGAACAGCTCGGTATGGGCCGAACGACTCTCTGGCGCAAGATGCGAAGCTACGGCCTTGAAAAGCCGGATGAGCAGGAGGGCAGCTAGCGCGACTGTTCCAACGAACGTTCCGTGCGGGCTCATCCACTGTTTCATGAACACTTCCAAGGCTGCAAGCAAACAGCACGTTGTGCGCTATAGCTGGCAGTTGCTTGTAGTTACCTAATGTTTTTTCCAACCCGAGTGACGGGATCTCGCCTTGCGCAACGGTCAGTGCCGTCAAGGACTTTCCTGACGGCTCACTGCCCACTCGGAGGATTCAATCGTATGACGTATCGCTTGATTTCCGTAGCTCTTGGCGCTCTGCTTTTCGCAGCATGCTCGGACACGGAAGAGATT
>JACDCM010000290.1 GCA_013817545.1 Gemmatimonadaceae bacterium
GAGTGGTGGGACCGCAATCGCGAAACCAAGCCAAACTGCGCCGCAACGTCACCCGATACCCCGATCACCGCGCATTACCAACCGGGCACCGAACACCGGGCACCAGGCACCGGACTCGTTGCGCGAAGTACCCAAACCGAATAATCCAGATGCTGCTTCGAAATGCCACGTGCGCAATCACCGCGCTTGTTCTGTCGGCCACCGCACTCGCCTCGCAGGACGCCGCGGCCATTCGCGCGACCCCCCGAATTCGCGCCGCGCTCGACTCCATTCGTGCTCACAACGCCTGGACGATCGCGCAGCAGATCTCTATCTGCCAGATTCCCGCGCCGCCATTCAACGAATCAAAACGGGGGCTCGAGCTTCGCCGCCGATTCCAGGCGCTTGGCCTCACGAACGTTCGTATCGATTCGGAGGGAAATGTCATCGGCGAGCGCACTGGCACCGGCGATGGACCAACCGTTGTCATATCCGGCCACCTTGACACCGTTTTCCCCGAAGGAACGAAGGTGACGGTGAGGAAAACCGGCACTCGACTCGCCGGACCCGGCATAGGAGATGACTGCCGTGGTCTTGCCGTACTGCTTGCTGTTGCCCGGGCCTTCAATGAAGTGAAGCTTCGCGAGCCTGGCAGCATTTATTTTGTCGGCACCGTCGGCGAGGAAGGAGCCGGCAATCTGCGCGGCGTCAGACACCTCTTCAGCAAGGAGATGAAGGGCAAGATCGACTACTTCATCTCGGTTGACGGCATTGGGCTCGGAATTACAAGCCGCGCGGTCGGAAGCCACCGGTATCGGGTCAGCTATCGTGGGCCCGGCGGACACAGCTACGGCGCCTTTGGAATGCCGAACCCGATTCACGCGCTGGGACGCGCGATCGCCGCCGTCAGCGAACTCCGCGTTCCGGCGGATCCAAAGACGACGTTCAGCGTGGGTATTCTGAGTGGCGGCACTTCCGTGAACTCGATCTCCAGCGAAGCCACGATGGAAGTGGATTTGCGTTCCGAATCAGCGGAAGCGCTGGAGACTCTGGACGCGCAGTTTCAACGTGCCGTTCAGAACGCGCACGCCGCCGAGCATGCGCGTTGGCCCGACTCAAAGGTGCGTCTGACTGTGAAACTGGACACCATGGGCATCCGCCCCGCTGGCGGTCAGATGGACACGGCGCACATAGTCCGCGTCGCTCAGGACGCGCAAAGGACGCTCGAAATTCCGGTTGGCCGCACGGAAGCATCGAGCACGGACGCCAACATTCCCATGGGACTTGGAATTCCCGCCATCACGATCGACGGTGGCGGGACTGGCGGAGGCGCGCACTCTCTAACCGAATGGTACGACGACGGAGCGAATGGATTTCTCGGACCGCAGTGGGCAGCGCTTATCGTGGCGATGCTGGCGGGCGGAAGAAGCTGATGGCATCCGCCTTTCCTACTTCCTCCCCCTATCAATCGCTACTTCCCAAAAGCGCTTCCGCTCCCTTGGCGTCGCCATACCTTGGCAAATCGCGTGAGCGATGCAGCCAATCGCGGGCCGAGCATGATGGGGTAGCCGCTCAACCTTTTCCCGCAGCTCGCTCACACTTTTGCGGTTCTGACTCACATTGTCAGCGTACGCCCAACTTCCGCGCCGCATGCGGCCCCAATCCCAGGGTGCCCAGGAAGGCATGGGGAAGAGAAACAGCGGAGTACCCGTCGTCAACGCGTCTCCGGCGAACATGACATTCCGGAAAATGTAGGCGGTGCTCCCCTGAGTGTGCCCCGGAACCGTTAGCGCGTACAACGTGTCGCGACCCAATGCGAAGCTGGTATCTCCGGCGAACGGCTTTGTTTTGACCTGTCCTTCGCGCGGCCTGCGCGGGCGCAGCAGCCGCAGCGTTCCCCAGTCCGTCTGGACGCTAACGTGCGTCAGCGCCGCGACCAGGTGCTCGGTGACCTTTGGCACTGGACCGCTGAACTCCGCTTTGCCAAGGAGGTAGCTGCGTTCGGGCTTTGCGAGATAGATGTTTCGCCGATAAGACGAATCCGCGTGCCAGCGGAAGCGTCCGCGGCGCTGGCTCACGCTGCGCCAACCCTGGATATGATCGTAGTGACTGTGCGTGAGAAAAACTCCGAATATGTCATGCACCGTGGCGCGCTTCAGGGTTGCGGGATCTGACGGATCTACGCGAAAGCGAAGCTTTCCCAGATTCTGCAGGAGAAGGTCGTCGGCGCCATTCCATCCGAGATCGATGACGATCACTCCGGAATCTGTTCGGGCGAGATAGATCATGCTCTTGAAGATTTCTTCCGTAACGAAGGCGCGAGACGGATAGACCGGATCTTTGGGCCGCTGAATCCCTGCGGTGTTGGCGGAAAATTTGCCGAACAGCGTACCGGCGGTGCCGAGCGCGGCGGTGCCAAGGAGAAGGTGCTTTCCAGTCGTGCCGCATCCGGCGAGGAGACTCGTCGCGGCAAGTATCACAAGGGATCTGCGCCTGCCGTTTCCCGCTCCCCGCCTCCCGCGTTTACTCAAGCTGCATCTTGCGCAGCAGTTGATCAAATCTGGCGTCATGCCGCAGCGAGTCGAACCATGGACTGACCTTGAGACTCACCAGCCAGTCGGAGCGTTCCTCGTACGCAACGTCCAGCCAGCGGAATGCTTCATCCGCTTCGCCCAACTCGCCGTGGACAACCGCCACGAAGACCGGTAGCACCCGTCGCCGTTTGGCTTCTTCCTTGAGAGCCGCGAGTATCTTCAACGCGTCCGTACGCTCACCCGCGGCAGCATAAGCCGCACCGAGACCCGCGAGTAAAACCGGGTTCCCGTGGGTGAGCTCCACCGCCTTCTCCAGCTCCGCCATGGCCTGTGGCGTCTCCTTTTTGGCTAGATACGCCATGCCAAGCCAGGCATGCGCCAATGCGAACGTCGGTTCCATTTCCAGAGCTGAGCGGCACTGGCTGATTGCCTCGTCGAAGCGGCGGGCGTAGTACAAGGCGCGCCCCATGCTGGCACAGATGGGCAGCGACAACGGATCGAGTTGGAGAGCGCGCCTTAATGTCGCGACAGCCTCGTCGAACCTTCCGAGCGATGCCAGATACTGACCGTACCATTGACGCGCAGTAGGGTAATGCGGGTTCAACTCTATCGCACGCCGAAACGCCCTGTCCGCCGCTGCCCAGTCCCAGTCGTAAAAAGTGCGCACGTACGCCAGAGAAGTGTGCGCCTCGGCGAGATCTTCGTCGATCTCCAGCGCCTTGATGGCCTCCGCTTTCGCTCGAGTGTACGCATCGCGAGTTGGCAGGTATCCATAACCTCCGAGCACGATGTAGGAATCCGCGAGTCCGACGTAAGCGAGAGCGAAGTGTGGATCGACGCGCACCGCGTCGCCGAAACAGCCGATACCGCGCTGGAGAGCCTCCTCGCTGCGCTTGTTCCAGTGAAATCTTCCTCTCAGATAGTCATTGTATGCTTCGACATTGACAGTCGGAGGTACGACGAGCGACTTCCGCTCTCCCAGAAGAGTCAGCTTCAGTGTCTCGACTATGCGATTCGCGATGTCGTCCTGAACGGCGAATACATCCTTCAAGTCGCGCTCAAACGTCTCACTCCAGATGTGGTAGCCGTCGGCGACCTTGATGAGTTGGGCGGCGACACGGAGCTTGTTGCCCGCCTTGCGCACACTCCCTTCGAGCAGGGTGGTAACGTTGAGCTTGCGCCCGATCTCTCTCGCGTCCGCATCTTTCCCCTTGAAGGCGAACGCCGATGTTCGCGATGCTACGCGCAATCCATCGACTTTCGTCAGCGCATGGATGAGCTCCTCGGTCATACCATCGCTGAAGTACTCATTCTCTTCGTCGGAGCTCATATTCACGAACGGCAGTACCGCGATCGATTCGCCTGCCTGGTCCTCTCCGTCGTGCGTAACTATGCGCCGAAACCCGGAAGACCAGCGAGTCGGAATGGAGGCGAGCGCGGCCGCAAGCTTTGCGGCTGACTGATACCGGTCGGCCGGCGTCTTCGCCAATGCGCGCTTTACCACCGTTTCTACGCTCACTGGAATGGTTTCGCGCAACGCGTGCAGATCGGGCACATGTTCGCTTATGTGCTGGGCGATTACCGACAGCGCCGTCGGCCCGCGGAATGGAGGGGATCCGGCCAGCATCTCGAAGAGCACACACCCCAGGCTGTAAATATCGCTTCGCCCATCCACTCCGGCTTCACCGCCCGCCTGTTCGGGACTCATGTAGGCCGGCGTCCCTACGGCAAGTCCTCGTTCGGTGAGTTGCTGGTCTCCCGCCGCGTATGCGACTGCCGTCGCAATGCCGAAATCGGCGACGGAGGCATGTCGTCCTCCAGGAAGAAGAATGTTTTCCGGTTTAATGTCCCGATGCACAACGCCCTGCGCGTGGGCATAGGCGAGTGCGTCCGCGACCTCGCGCGTGATCTCGATCGCCTCATCGATTGGAAGCTGCTTCTCACGGTCCAGCCGCCCGCGCAGAGACTCTCCCGCCACGAATGGCATAACGTAGTACAGCAGCCCGTTGGCCTCGCCGGAGTCATGCACGGGAAGGATGTGCGGGTGCATGAGCGCCGCGGCGATCTGTACTTCGCGAAGGAAGCGCTCGCTGCCGAGCGAAGTGGCGAGATCAGGGCGAAGAACCTTGAGCGCGACCTGCCGTTGGTGCTTGAGGTCACGCGCGAGGAACACAGTCGCCATCCCGCCGCGTCCGATTTCCTTGTCGATATCGTACTGGTCGGCCAGTGCGATCCGAAGGCCCTCAAGCATGTCATTCACGCGACGATGATAGAGGGGGAGGGGGTCCAGGGCTAGGTATGGGAGATGGATCGCGGATTGCGGACTGCGCATTACAAACGTGAAAAGCGGGAACACTGTTGGCTGTTCGCAGTTGGTCCGCAATCCGCAATCCGCAATCCTTTTCTTTACTTCCCTCCCATCCCTTCCTCCAACGCACTCCAGGGCAACAGCGCGCATTTGATCCGCATGGGATACCGAGCCACTCCGGACAAAGCCCTCAGATCCCCCAGCGCTTCGTCAACCGCCGCTTTCCGGTCGCCCGATAGCATCTCCCCAAACCGCGCGGCAACTGTTCGCGCATGGCTGCGCGTGCCGCCGACTATGGCTTGCGTCATCATCGACGCAGAAGCGGATGAGATCGAACAACCCTGTCCGCGCCACGCGGCAGAGCGCACGTAGTCGCCGTCAAATGCGAGGCTCAGTTCGATAAGGTCGCCGCAGAGTGGATTCGTCCGCTCGACCGTGACGTCAGCATCCGGGAGCGGTGCCTTGTTTCGAGGCCTTCGGTAATGATCCAGGATCATCTCCTGGTACAGAGCCGCCAGCGCCGGACCTCGCGAGTCAGACTCCGGCATGTCCGAACAGCTCCCGCGCGTGTTGAAGCGCGCTAACCAACGCCTCGATGTCAGACTCGTCGTTGTACACGTAAAACGATGCCCGTGCTGTGGCAGCGACGCCGAGGCGGCGCATCAGCGGCTGCGCGCAATGATGGCCGGCTCGGATACAGACACCACTGCCGTCGAG
>JACDCM010000041.1 GCA_013817545.1 Gemmatimonadaceae bacterium
GTCGTGACGATTGTGACGCGCTAGGAACTGGTCGCAATCGGTTCATCTTGCGGTGCCGCAACACGAATTCCGTCACGCGGCGATGCGGGTCGCGCAACCATGCGGTCCGTGATCCAGAGATACGCCACCGCCATCAAGATGCCGGTCGCCAGAGCAGTGAACAGACCGCGCCAGATAGCTGGTCCGCGAAGCTCGCGCGTCCAGTATGTTCGGAGCGCCCAACCCGTGAAAACCACGACTCCAACGACGGAATACACTAGCAGGCCACGCGACAGGAATGGCGATAACAGAAAGAGCGTCGCCACTCCAGCGGCGACGCTCAATCCGGACACTGCAAACCGGGTGGACCACGCCTGCATCCTCACGGCACGACCTTCGGTGGTCACGTCACCAGCAGGAGCTTCTCCATCATCGAGAGGACGGCACCGCGCGCCTCAACATTCTTAAGCGCACCGAATCCAATGCGGAGCTTGTCATCTTTCGTTAGCTGAGCGCGTGAGCTTGCGTTGAGTGCCTCAGTCGCCGATGCTCTCTCGTCCGGCGTGAGAGTCCGGGATGCCTGCGGCAGGAGCTCCAGCTTGGGCCAGTCCTCCCTCTTCGTGTACGCGGACCAGAAGACCACCTTGGAGCCGATTCGCTCGAAACTCACCACTCCGCGGTGAGAGTCCTCGGCGCGGAATCTCAGCAACTCCGGACGAGCGAGACTCCATGCGATCATGGCGTCCAGAACAGCAACGAAACGCGGGCGTTCGGTCTGAACGGTATCGCGGCTCATGGCCTGAATAAATTCGGTACGTGCGACGGGAAGAGTTCGGGTCATTATCGCTCCTATATGCGCGTTTCTTCCAATGAAATATAACCCGTTGCTCGGCATATCGGGTGATCAGGAGCAGGATTATCGGAGAAAGTGCTGTATAAGCTGCTCGAACGCCTCATTCGTACGTTTGTACGCCGCGATCCGGTCCGATTGCACTAAAGAAAAGTCAATAGCCCTGCTTTTATCGGTATCGGTTCGTGGCGAAAGCGACGTTCCAGGTTGCTGCGATATTGCGACCACCATTCGCGATCGAGGTGTTCACTCGTGATCTCGTAGACAACCGAAATGTCGCGCGTACTTTCGCTGGGGACTTCTCCGGTCGATCCGTTCTCCGAAATACGAGAACACACTCCAACGACCCCGAATTGCTCCGTCAGCTCTTTTCGTACTTGTTGAAAGAGCCTTTGCGGAAGCGCTTTGCCACTGCGATCCTTGAGGGGCAACGATAGCTGCACTAAATGCGTTTGCGGAGCTGCTGCTGGGGCGGCGAGGAGAGATACTCCCGAGGTCGGTAAATTTGTACGTGCCGGCTTCGACGTGAACACCGGTTGGGAGGACGTAACCTTCAATTGACCGAGTAATCCGAGCGCGTCGGACATTGCCATGCCTCCCGCGGTGTTGTCGAACATGCACCAAGCAATCTTGCCGGCGGCCGAGCTGGTTGCGAGACGAGTGGCCAACAGGCTGAGATAGTCCTCGGGATATGCGGAGTAGTACATCTTTGGTGAGCCATGCAGCCGATAGTATGCGGCGCCGGTCCAGCCTCCTGGCTCTGCGGCGTGCGGTACAACTGCTGGATCGGCTGCCACGCGCGCCACGCGCGCATCGTGGAGGACCGCGTCAGCACCAGCGTCGAACCAGCTGGCATGGCGCGGCTCGCATGCTACCGTGCCGGTGAACCTGAGCCGGAGCTCTCCAAAAAAATCGCTCGCTATGGTGGAATCGAATGCAAGGCTGGGCGGAAGCTGAACGAGGAGACACCCAAGTTTCGGTCCCAGCGATGCTACTTCCAGCAAAAATACCTCGAGCGCGTGTGCCACTCCGCTCAACTTGAGCACATGCGTTATCGTTTTTGGCAGCTTCACCGAAAAGCGAAAATCAGCGGGCACGGTCGCGGCCCACCGGCCGTAAGTATCGGGACGGTGTGAACGATAGAAGGACGAGTTTATCTCCACTGCGGGGAGCACAGCCGCGTAGCGCTCCAGATGACTTCCCGCGGACGGGAAGCGGTCCGTGTTGGTGGGCGGTATTGTCCAACCCGCGCAGCCGATCAGGATCTCTTGCTTCCGCGCGTCGCGAATTGGAGGGGAAGGCCGTGACCTGGCTCGCCGAGCAGAAGACATGACGGCTAACGTGTCGCGCGGTCGGCAGTGAAGCAAGCACGGGCGTACATTGTTGTTTCCTGACTACTTCGCAGCAAGCCCGCACACGCCTGCATGCAACGGCACAGATGCCACTAAAAAGAGTTTATCTGCTGTCTCCCGCCCGGTGTGACGGAAAGCGGGCGGCGCTTCTCCTGAACCCGCGAGCTGACTTCGCCCTTGCTCGGGAGCTTCGGCATGCTGATGGGGCACCGATCGGCGACGTGTTCAGCTTCCTCAGCGGGCTGTACTTCCGCGGCAAGCTCAGCTACGCGCGTGCCTTCGCGGTTCAGACCGGTGAAGTCTGTCCCATCATGATCATTACGACCAACCGCGGCCTTCTTGCACCGGAAGCTCGCATTGGGCGTTCCGATCTCCTGGAATTCAGTGACGTCGATATCGCTGCCGGCGATGCGCGGTACCTGAAACCGCTGCGACGCGACATCGCAACGCTGGCTCGGTCAATTGATTCGGATGCGCTGGTCATCCTGCTCGGCAGCATTGCCACCGGAAAATACGTTGACGTCCTGACGGAAGTCTTCGGTGAGCGGCTCATATTTCCCGTCGAGTTCGTGGGCCGCGGCGATATGAGCCGCGGCGGCCTCCTGCTCAGGCAGGCAAGGGAAGGGAGAGAGCTGCAGTACGCGCCGGTCGCTGGCGCCGTGCGGCATGGACGCAGGCCGCCGAAACTCGCGCCGTTGCGCTGATCGCTTGAGGGGCAGCGCTCGAACGTGAGAATCTGTTGACGGCAAACAGTAGTACTGATGCCATGATCACTCACGTCAACCGGTTCAGTGGCATGACGGCGCTAAGCAATACCGGAGACCCGCAGTCGATGGTGCTGTCCGACACCACGTGACACTTCAGGTATCCTGCCGCGGACCCCAGGGAACGAGTGGCCTCGTGAAATCTTCCGCTGGAGGAAACTTTGGATTGTGTCCGTCGCTCCATCGCACTCGCAGCATTCCCGTTTGCCGGCCGGTTTCTGCCTGCCCTTCAAACGCGGCGGCAGAGTAGTAGAATCCTCCCAGTCCGATCGCGTGCACCAGCACCCGTGCGGGCGCGAACATCTCGGCGCTGGTGACAATGCGAAGGTCGCCACATGCTGGATCGGGGTCGTCGCAATTGATCGTGGGTGGGACGATGCCACGACGAATGGTGAGGCACGCAGCCACCGCCTGCAGTGCGGACGATCCGCCTCCATGCTGGCCAAGCATGGATTTCTGAGAGTGTATACGCACGTGTGGCAACGCCTCATCGAAAAGCGCCGTCAACGCCATCCCCTCCAGCCGATCATACAGCACGGAAGATGATCCGTTGGCGTTGACAAGATCGACCTCGTCAGCGCTCCAGCCGGCCTCAGTGATCGCCGAGCGCATGGCGCGAACACTTGGACGTGTGTCGAGCTCGGGGGAATCATGGCTGTACTGGCGATTCTGCCCCGCGGACGCAACGTGATATCCGGCGAGCCGGGAGTACGTGCGCGCCCCGCGTCGTATGGCGTGCTCTTCCGATTCGAGCAGTAGCGCTGCCGCGCCCTCACCAATAACGTTGCCGTTGCGGGCCCGATCGAATGGGCGCGAGGCCTTCCCGGGGTCGTCGTTATATCGAGTGGCCAGAGACCCCGATGCATTCAGCGCGAGGAAAACCTCGGGAACCAGCTCGCAGTCATTCCCTACTACCAGCATGGCATCAACCGCTCCTGCCTGAATGAGCCGAGCCGACTGTCCAACCGCGTCGATTCCCGAATTGCATCCGGACGTCGTTGTGTGCACCGGGCCCCGGATGTTGAAGAAACTGGACAGCACACACGCGGCCGAATGGTTGAAGCAGTGGAACGCCGCATGGGGAGGCACGGGCGCGGATGCGGAATGGCGCTCCTTGAGCGACATTATGACGTCGAGGTTGCCGATAGACGTGCCGACAAAAACTCCGAGCCGTTCGGGGTCACAGGCGTCGAGATCGATCTCGGCATCGTGCAGAGCCAGAACGCTCGCGGCGAGCGCTAGCTGAACCGCACGCGGCGTACGGCGCGCCATTACGTCGCCATGAGTGATGTAATCATCGAGGCGGAAGTCCTTCACCTCCGCCGCGATCTTCGACGGCGAAAGCGAAGCATCACAGAGAGTGACAGCACCAAAACCATGCTGACCATTCGTGAGCGCCGACCAGAACTCGTTGCGTCCGCTACCGATCGCGCTTACGGGGCCTACACCCGTTATGACGACCCTGGTTCTGACTGTCGTCTCTACTTCATCCATGGTGGTATCCCTGGAGCCTACTCACCAACGCTCATCAGCCGTGGGCCCGTAAATTGACGGCAACGGAACGTCATTCAGTCGCAGATACACGCTGAGCTGGCCGCGATGATGGATGAGGTGATTGATGTGCATTCGCACCGCTGCTCCACGTGGCGTAGTGAAAAGAACCTGCTCGCCATTTTTGAGAGACCATGGCACGAGGAAGTCCGCGTCCGCCGATGATTCGAATGCAGTGCGAGCCTCACGTACGTGCTTATCGAATTGCTCAAGCAATGCCTCTGTTGCCTGCAGGCTGTATCCTGTCGAGCTCGCGAGATCGATCTCAGTCTTGCGAAGCGTAGTTGTGATCCAGCCCGGCATTGTGGATACCAAATGGGTCAGGTGGCCCAGCGAAAATGATTTCGGATGTGGCTTCCAGGATCCTTTGTCGCTCGGTACGCGCTCCAGCAACCTCCGGGTCGTGGCCATCTCCTGGTCAAATTCAGGCAACAGCGCTTCTGCGTGGGTCATTGGCTTTCTCTGGAGGGAGAAGGGGTTACGGAAGCGCTCTGATTTAACGGCGCAGGAGCAGGACAGTGCGATATACGTCGTCGGGGGAGGCGCCGACCTTAAGCCAGTGAATCAGGACGGCTGTTCGCACTCCGGGCTCATAGCCCAGAATTTCGCTGAAAGGCACCGCGATGCTGCTGCCGCCAGGTAAAGTAGGCGTGCAGCCACCAGGCTTCGTGCAAGGTAAAGGTTCAACGAGCTCGAGGTGCGTGCGAGTGGCGAGAATGAACAACACTGGTTGAGCGGAGCGGTTGGTGATCCTGACGATCCCGTCGCGTGACGACACGCTCAATAGGCCGTTCTCGGTAGCCGTGGGGCTCGAGCAGGCAATCAGCAGGGCTAGCAGTGGGGCGAGGCGACGCATTAGGCTCCTACCTCACTGGGGGCGCCGTCGGCGGGCGGCTTCGAAGTGGTTTGTTGACTGGCACCCAAGTGGAACATACTGAAAAGCCGATCTGCGCGCCAAAGATGGGCGCGCGTGGAGTATCGTATTCGCCTACGGATCGCCGGAGAGTATATAGTCCAGGGTGAATGTGTGTTTTCCATTTGATATGTCGATTGTCATTTTTCCGGCGATGCCCTTGAGTTCTCCAGTTCCCGTGTCTGGCACTACAGACACAGTAAGCTGAGCCTCGCCTCGCGTCATTGTGCCACTATGCTGCAACACAAAGCTTCCCGAACGACTTTCCAGTGTCCCAACTATGCGCTCGATCGCCACGTATCCGGCAGATCCCTTGACGCTCGTCATTGCCCCCAACATCTCAACCACGCTAGTTGCCTCCAGGTCACCTTGGAAACGTTTGTTGATGGTTACACGCCCAAGACTGATACCATCGGTCGTGTCGTATGGTGGGTGCGGGTTCATCGTCACTTCGAAAGATCCGGTAGCACGGCGGTATCCGTCAGGCAAATCTGACGTGGTCATCTGACGTTCCTCCCTGGCTGAGACGGTTGGGGGCGTGGACTCACGCAGGCCAACGCTATCAGATGCACCGCCACGATGACATAAATCCGTTTCATGCAATCCTCGGTGATCGATTACCAAGCGTGTAGTGCAGTGGACACTGGTCCGCCGCTATGAGGAAGCAGGCGGGAGACTCTTTGCATCTGCGGCTTCAGTATCACCCTGGGCGGTCCCCGCCATATGCTCCAGCGGTACGCCCGAGGAGCAGAGGGGACAGCCAGAAGGCAACCACAGGTCGTACTTCTCACGGGCGACAGCTTCGACCGCCACGCCTTGGTCCACGAAATGGCTGGCGCCCGCTGAGCCAAGAACCAGTAGGGCGCCCGCAACGACAGGTTGAGCTCCATGGGCACGTAGTTCCGCAAAGGTGCCACGGAGCGCTGAACCTGCGCTCATTACATCGTCGACGATGGCAATTCGGCTGTTGCGTACACGCGCAGTGAATGCCGCTGGCAGCAGGTAGCGAGCTCGGTATAATCCGCCGCTCTCCCTGGGCATCACTCGCTCGGTGAAACAGAACTCCACACCAAGTGCGAGCGCGACGAGCTGAGCAAGAAACGCCCCGCCCAGCAAGGGCCCACATACTGAAGATACAGCATGAGGTTGAATTGCTTTCGCGAGCTTCGCCACGAATGGCGCAATGCGGTTTGGCTCCGCGAAGAGTGCGTCGAGATCGAGCCAGAGTTGGCTGTGGTGTCCTGACTCGAGAAGGAAGTGACCTCGTCGCGCATTCACGAGTGTGAGAAAGGCCGCAGCATCAGTCGCGTTCATTCGGACTCTACGGGCGTGCTATCCTCATCTCCTGTACCGCGCAGGGGAATGCGGCTAGTCCCGGATCGAGGCTGTTTCACAGTGTGCGAGCTTTCGGACTGATATCAACAGCTATGTCGCGCCACTTCGCCTGGTTGAACCGAAGCACGCTCAGTGCGCAACGCAACGCGTGGCCGACGAGAATCGCGATCCAGATGTCGATTGGATCCAGAGACCCCGTTTTCTGAATCACTGCGCAGATCCCCAGCGGCACGATGACCTGTGAGACAATCGAGATGTAAAGCGGGCTCTTCGTATCGCCAGTCCCCTGAAGTCCGCCCGTGTAAGTCAGAGCTACGGTAATGAAGAGGCCCGATACGCTGAGGACGCGGAGAAGTTGTGCGCCGATCTCGGCTACAACCGGGTCGTTCATCCCGAACACCGCGAGGAGTTGCCGGGGAATGATTAGAAAGAAGGCTCCTACAATCGCGGCGCCGGCGAGGCCTATGCGCGCGGCGACGTGGACCGCTTTCTCGGCGCGGTCAGGTTGGCGAGCGCCCAGATTCTGCCCTGCGACCGCTGCCGCGGCGCCCATTAGTCCAATGGAAGTCCACGTGATGAGCGAAAAAAGCTGGGAGTACGATACCGCGAAAGCCGCCTGCGCCGCGGCGCTTTGCGCCAGGGAGCCGATGAACGCGAGCATGAACACCCCGCCGACGTTCATGGCGATGCCCTGAATGCCGGTGGGCAAGCCGAATCGGAAGAGCGACCTGATGATGGTCCAATCGGGGCGCAAACTTCCTCCGCGCGGGAAAGACACGACCCAATCGCCACTGCGGAGCTTTACCAGCGAGTACAGGGCCACGAGTCCCGTAGCGATCACTGTTCCCATAGCTGAACCAGCGGTGCCGAAGGCGGGGATCGGCCCGAGGCCGCGGATGAGGATCACGTTCAAACCCAAATTGAGCAGCGTCATCGCGATGCCGAGAATCATCGGGGTGCGCGCGTCGCCGGCGGAGCGCAGCGCGCCACTGAGCATGTAAAACACCAGCAACCCGGTGCTGAACATGAACATGATTCGAAGGAACGGCAGGGCCTCCGCTTTCACCGCCGGTGCGGCGTTTACCAGATCCAGCAACCATGGCGAAAGTACATATCCGACCGGTGCCATCACGAAAAGCGAAATGCCGATCGCTGTTAGAAATGCCTGGTAGACAGTGCGGTTGACCTTGTCTGTGTCACCGGCGCCCGCAAAACGCGCCACCAGCACGCTCATCCCGGTGAAGAGTGAGTTGATGAAGACGATGACAATGATGAAGATCTGCCAGGCGACGCCTATGGCGGCGTTGGCGGTGAAACCCACCAGGTGGCCCACCAGCACGTGATCGATGATCCCCTGGAGACCGCCGATGATATTTGTCAGCATTGTAGGCCACGCGATCTTCCAAACCGCCGATGTCAGCGGTCCCTCAACGATAGACCGATCGTACCTCGCGGCGAGTGGTGGGCGCGGTGTTATCAGGTCCGGGGCAGGAACGGCTGTCGCAGCGGATTTCGTCATCGCTTGGCTGCCCGCCGGTTATGAAGGAGGATCAAATGGGTCGCAACCGCAGGGCTCCGGCCTGTCGCAAGCGTGTCGGAGTGCGCACTCGGCAACTCTGCCGTGCCGGGACCCTGCAATCCGGCGCCGATAAAAGATAGCGTGGAAGACAACTAACGACAGTCTGGAAAGCTCGATCAATTCAGGGCTGACCGAATTCGGACGGATCGGCGGCCAATGAAGAAAAAAAGGTAACGACCTGTCGATTTCCGTATCCTCCGTTCGACGGCCACGCAAGAGCGCAGGTTCATTCGCGCGAAACCGTTCGGAACCCAATTCCAAACCGGAAACCAAAGGAGAGAAAAGACGATGAAGTTCATGATCCTTGTAAAAGCCGACAGGAACTCGGAGGCAGGCGTTCTCCCCGACGAGAAACTCCTTGCCGAAATGGGGAAGTACAATGAGGAACTGACGAAAGCTGGAGTGCTGCTCGCAGGTGAGGGCCTCCAGCCGAGCTCAAAGGGCGCGCGCGTCAAATTTTCCGGAACGAAGCGCACAGTCATGGACGGTCCCTTCAGCGAGACGAAGGAATTGATCGCGGGATTCTGGCTACTTCAGGTAAAGTCGAAGGAAGAGGCGATCGAATGGGTGAAGCGCTGCCCCAATCCCATGCCTGGCACTGAGCCGGAAATCGAGATTCGCCAGGTGTTCGAGGCGGAGGACTTCGGTGCCGAGCTCACGCCCGAGCTGAGGGAGCAGGAGAAGCGCCTGAGGGAGCAAATGCCTGCAAACTCAAAGGGGTAGTGCCACTCGGTCGCGCGCGTGCCTGACCGGAAGTACGCATCAGCGGACTCGAAAACCAGCTCGTTCATCTAGTACGATTTTGCGGATTGTTCGGCCGGTCGAACGCTTTTCCAGCTCGCGGTGTCTACCTCAGTAACACCATGCCGAGAGCCGCAATCGCCAGTGACCACCTGCACGTACTGGGCGCCGAACCGACTGAGGGATCGGAAGCGCACCGCACCGAGCAGCTCCGGGAGGCACGCCTCATCAAGCGTGTTCTCGCTGGCGACGCCTCGGCAGGACGAATGCTATACAACGAGCATGCGCCTCGCGTCCACAGGCTTCTCTTTCGGCTGACAGGAGATGTCGATTTGGCGCAGGAACTCACGCAGGACACCTTCATTCGCGCGTTCGGCAAGCTGGACACATTTCGGGGAGAAGCGGCGTTCTCTACGTGGCTTCACCGAATAGCCGTGACAATGATGCTGAACGGCGTGCGCAAGATAAAGCGCTTTAGTGATCGCGAGGCTGATCTGGAAGAAGCAGCCGGCCTGAGTACGCAGGAGCAATCAACCGAGCCGGACTTGCGAGAGCGGCTCGCCCGGGCGATCGACGCTTTACCGGAAGTGCTGCGAGTGACACTGGTGATGCACGATGTGGAGGGTTTCACGCATGGCGAGATATCGGGAGTACTCGGCGTGCCTGATGGAACATGCAAGTCGCGGCTCTCAGCGGCTCGAGCTCGTCTCCGGACGGCTCTTGCCGACTTCGCGACCGACCGCGAATGAAGAATCGCTGCAACTGGTATCAGGGAGTTTCGAGATGACTGACACACGAGATAGCCGTTTCGACGATGCCGAAGGAGAAGCAATGCGCGGCTATCGGGTCGCGCCGGAGCCACCACTCGACAGGATGTGGGCGCAGATCGAGCGCGTGCATTTCAGGGAGCGTGGACGGCAGAGCCGCCGGTGGTCGCGCACGTGGATCACGGCCGCGATCGGGATGGCAGCCGGGCTTTTTGCCGGTGTGGGAATCGGGCGGTATGTGATGCCCGCGCGGGCCTGGAATGCCGCTGGCAGTGAGACAGTCGCTGCTCGTGAGCCCGATGTCCGGAAAGACAGCGTCACCTCCGAAACGCAATCAGGATTCGCAGCCCTGGCCGGTGGCGGAAACTACGGCGGCCCCTACGAGGCCGTGACGACGGAGTATTTCGGTGACGCCGCGGCACTACTTCGCGCGCTTCCCACCGACGGGAACGACAGCGGCGCAGACAGGCGCTTCGTCAATGACGCCGGCGAGCTCCTCGCCACGACACGCCTTCTGCTCGATTCGCCAGCTGCGAGTGATCCGGAATTGCGGGCCTTGCTGGACGATCTGGAGCTGGTGCTCGCGCAGATCGCGCGGTTGCGCACCAGGCGCGGCAACATGGAGTTGGACCTGATCGCCAGCGCACTCGAGCAGCGAGATGTGATTCCGCGCCTTGATTCGGCGGCCGCGACTCGCTACGGCTCGAACAACTAGGAGAGAAAATGCGACTCACCGTAAGCACGATACTCATGATTCTGATCGCGGTGCCTTTCAGTCACGCAACGGCGCAGGCAAAGCCGAAACGCCCGCCGGCACCCGAGCGCGAGTGGCAATTCCCACTCGTGGACCTGGAAACTCTCGAAAAGGCGCAGCACGACCTGCAGCATGCGATGCCGCAGATGGAGTCAGCGTTGCTCGCCCTCGAGCTCTCGCTGCCGGATGTTCAGATGGCTTCTGAAGACGCTCTGCGACAGGCTGAGCTCGCCCTCAGCAATGTGGATTGGAATCACCTTCGAGACTTCAGATTCGACTTTGATTTTGACTTCGACCACGATTTCGACTTCGACTTCGACCACGATTTCGACTTCGACTTCGATCACGACTTCGACTTGGATCGCAATCTTCCCTTTGACAGTGAAGGAAGCTTCCGCCACAATTTGCGTTTGAGTGCGGGCGCTGACGCCGGAGCGCGGCGCGAGAGCGACCTTCGGAGCACACCACCGGAAGCGTGGTCACCTTCAGACCCGGCGGACTCCATTTACCGCGTGGCGCGCGAAGCGCTCAACCGGGGCGAGTATCGCCGGGCGGCTCAGCTATTTCGCGAGATTCGCGAGAAATTCGTCAAGTCCGCGTACGCCGCCGATGCATTCTATTGGGAGTCGTTCGCGCTGTACCGCATTGGCGGCGTCGAAGAGTTGCGAACCGCAGTCGCTTCGCTGGATGAGCAGCGCGCGCGTTTTGCTTCGGCGTCGACTCAGGCCGACGCCGCGGTGCTTGCCACACGCATCAGGGGCGCGCTCGCGGCACGTGGTGACTCGCGCGCGGCGTCACGGGTGGAACGGGACGCGAACGGCAACGGCAACGGCGATTGCGACAAGGATGACATGACGGTCCGCATCGAGGCGTTGAGCGCGCTGGAGCAGATGGACCCGGAGGCGGCGACGCCGATCCTCCGACGGGTCCTCTCCCGGCGCGACGCGTGCTCGGAAATGCTCCGCAGACGTGCCGTATTCCTCGTCGGCAAGAAGGCTGGCGCCGACGCTGCCGCTCTGCTCTCCGAGGTAGCCAGAACCGACACCAACTCCGATGTGCGGAGTGACGCGATCGCCTGGCTCGCCCGTTTACCAGGGGATTTGTCCCTTGGCACTCTGGAAGGTCTTTTGAAGGGCGACCACGACGATCGGGTGCAGCGTTCGGCTATTCGCGCACTGGCTGCGCATCCCTCTCCCAGGGCACGCGAGAGCATGAAGGCAATCATCGAACGCACTGACGGGTCCGAGAGAATGCGGTCGGAAGCCATCAGCTATTTCGGTCGCGAGGGGGCTACGCAAGATCATGCCGCATACCTGCGCGCACTGTACGTCAAGCTGGAGAGCCAGCGTCTCAAGGAGCAGACGTTGAGTGCGGTGTCTCGCATCGGAGGCGAAACGAATCAACGCTGGCTCCTGGTTCTGGCGGCCAACGGTGATGAGCCGATCCAACTGCGCGCCGCCGCGCTTTCGCGAGTCGCGCGCATGGAAGTGCAGATCGCGGAAATGGTAAGCCTGTATGATCGGCTGCAGGAGCGCGGCCTGCGCGAACATCTCATAGGGGTATTCGGCCGCCGAAAGGAGCCGGAGGCAACCAACAAGCTTTTCGACATTGCGCGCAACGGCACGGACCCTCAGCTGCGCCGAACTGCTATCTCGGTCCTTACCAAGAAGGACGACCCCCGTACAACCAGGCTCTTGATGGAGATTCTTGACAAGTGACAAACAAACTCAACGCGTCGCTCGCCGCATTCATTCGCGCCGTCGCCTGCATCGCTGCAGCGCTGCTGTCCGCTAACGGGCCGGCCTTCGCGCAGTCGCTCGCCGACCGTGTGTCGCGCGTGCCTGACGGAGCAGTGCAGTTCACGTTCGCCGCGCGGCCTGGTGTCTGCGGCAATGGCCGAACGTTCATCTCCATCGACTCGCATTCAATGTATGGGTCGTTTTCCGGTTCCCCGGAGACGATGCGGCGCGATCAGTGCGAGCCGGGTCCGGCGCGCGTCGTCCTTACTCGTGCGGATCGCGACATAGTAAAACTGGAGACATTTGTCGGACCCGCTGGCAACGCAAGCGGTGTTACAGATCTCGGAACCGTTCCTGCGCGCGAAGCGGCTGACTACCTGCTGTCACTCGCGGCGAGGCTCGAAGGGCGGCCCGGCAAAGACGCGATCTTCCCCGCCATGCTCGCCGACAGCACTGATACCGATGCCGCTCTTCTGGCACTTGGGCGGGACAAGAATCGGCCGCGCGAGACGCGGCGTAGCGCGATCTCGTGGCTCGCGCGGCGCGGTGAGCTCCGTGCACCCGCGGCCGCCGACAAAGCGCGTGCAGCTCTTGTGCAAATCGCCAGGGACGCCAACGACAATCAATCGGTGCGGGAGCAGGCGGTGTCGGCCATGTCGCGTTTTGAGGGCGGCGACGGTATCCCCGCTCTGATGGAGCTCTCCAGAGACGCTGCAGATCCCTGGCTATCCAAGAAGGCCATCTCCGCCGTTGCGCGATCCGGCGATCCTCGCAGCCGGGATTTCCTGCGAGCAGCCGCGCGCCGAAACGACCTGCCCGAAGATATCCGTGTTGTGGTTATACGCGGAATCGGCCGCGAGTACGCCACGAGCCAGGACGCCGAGTTCCTGCGCGGACTGTATGCGAGTCTCACGAGTGAGGAAGCAAAGGAGAGCGTCTTGAGCTCGCTCGCGGAGATCGGCAGCATGGAGAATGCGCGCTGGCTCCTCACACTCGTACGCTCCGAGCAGGAACCGGTGAAGCTGCGCCGCCGCGCGCTTGCTGGGGCTGAAAAAGCCGGCGCGCCGACGGCCGAGCTCCTCAAACTGTACGATGGGGTGTCTGACCCACAGCTCAAGCAGGCACTGATTGGACTGTACGCGAATTCGGGCGAACGAAACGCGGTCGACAAGCTGATCGCAATCGCCAAGGTAGAGGAGGACCGATCCCTTCGCCGCCATGCCATCTCGAGCTTGTCCAAGTCCGACGACCCGCGGGCGAAGGAGGCGCTGCAGGAGATCGTGGAGCGATAACGGTTGCCGAATTCTCGGCGTGCCGGCCTTGCTATAGAGAAGCAAGCTGATCTGATTGAGAGTCGGACAGGGAGCGCCCGACGCTCGGTGCGAGGCGAATGGCGTTAGGGAGATAACGACAAGGTTTTCCATTAGCCGACGCGCAACCTTCAATCAGCTGACACCGAATGTTGCAATCAGCCGCACCAAAACCTTGCAATCAGCCGACACAAGCGTACCGAATTGAAGGCCTGTGGCGGTACCCGGTAAAGACGCTCGCTGGCGAAGAGATCCACTCCGCCCATCTCTCAATGGCGGGAATACCCGGCGATCGCATTGTCCACGTGCGCGGGCCCGAAGGCTTGCGCACGTCACGTCGCCACTATCGCCTCCTGGGCATCCACGGATCTCTCGGACCCGACGGCCAACCGCTTGTGAACGGCCACGCATGGAACAGCGGTGAGGCACTCGCCCTCGTTCGAGCTGCAGCGGGTGATGACGCCAGGCTTGAAGCATATGACGGGCTCGAGCGATTCGATGTGCTGCCGTTGCTCGTGGCGACCGACGGTGCCGTGAACGCGTTCGGTCACGGAATTCGTCGTCTGCGACCGAATATCCTGATAGGTGGAGTGGACGGGCTGGACGAGATTCATTGGCCGGGCAGCGAACTGCATATCGGCGAAGCGATCGTACGACTGGACTCGCTTCGCGGCCGATGCCCAATGACGACTGTGGACCCTGACACCCTGGAGCGTGATCCGGAGATCCTGCGCGATATCGGTCGCCGGTTCAACGGCAGGCTCGCACTCAATGCCGAGGTGCTTCAACCCGGCTTGATCAGTGTGGGCGATTCGGTGGACCACGTGCGGAGAAGTGTAGGCAAAGGTTGAGGGCATGGACGGAAAGAGGCCGAAGACCAGCGCACAAGCGGGTTAGCCGGCAACCTTGAAAGTGCCGGGCGTGTCCAAGTGGTAAGAAATGCGACTCAGTCGCACTTTCCCGACTGACTCATACTCGACCCCGCCGGCGTTCATGACTTTCCGACCAGCTGTGCAGCGAGCTTGTCGAACGACTCGTTCCAACCCGCGTCAGCCATCTCACTCATCGTGCCGGCCGGCAGCCCCGCGTGACGCAACGTCATCGTCGTCTTGCCTCCATGTTCGACGAGCGTGACTGTGACCAGCATCTCGAGAGGGATCTCGTCGCCCATGCCATAGTGCGTGGCGGGAACGATGTTGCCTTTCTCATCCGAGAACGAATCGGTGCAGACGATGCGCTCGGGAGCGACTAACTCGCGGTAGACGCCAGTGCTCCAGATGTCCTGGCCATCAGACCCCCGCATGCAGAAGAGATACTTGCCACCAATGCGCAGGTCGATCTTGCAAGCGGGGCACGTATAGTCTTTCGGTCCCCACCAGCGCTTCATGTGCTCTGGATCTGTCCACGCCTTCCACACGAGCTCGCGTGGCGCCGCAAAAACGCGCGTTATGACTATTTCCCGGTCCGACGGCCTGGATGCGGTGGCGGAAGCTTTCTTATTGTCCACGATCTCCTCCCCTTTATATAGTTTGGCGTGTTGAGCGACGCGCGCGCCGGATTATTGAGACCGGAGTGCCGTTCCCGGATCGATGCGCGCGGCCCTGAGCGCTGGTATCCAGCAGGCTCCCATTCCGACAACACCCATCAGTATCACGACTCCCGCGAGTGTGACCGGATCGTGTGGCGCTACGCCGAAAAGCAATCCCTGCATCAGCCTGGAGAGCGACAGCGCCCCGATCACACCCAGTGCGAGACCCAGCGCGACCAGAACGCCACCTTCCGACAGCACCATCCGCTGAACTCTCGTTTCGTCAGCGCCAAGGCTCATGCGGATTCCGATCTCGTTGGTGCGGGCGCTCACCGAGAAAGCCAACACCGCGGCAATCCCTATGGCCGCCACGATCAGCGCCAGCACTCCGAATGAGGCGACCAGCTGTGCGTTGAGCCGGCGCGGACCGACGCTCTCGTCCCGGATCTGGTCGAGCGTCAGCACCCTCTCGATGGGCTGCTGCGGAGCAAGCCCTCGAACTATCCGCGTGGCGGCGGGCGCGATTGCGGCTGCGTCGCCCTGTGAGCGGATCACCAATCCACCGGAGGGAAAGGCTTCCTGCGCGAAGGGCATGAACATTACTGGCAGCGGTTCGGCGTCGAGTCCGCCGTCCCTGGTGTTTCCCACTACCCCTACCACTGTCCGCCAATCGCCTGAGACCGGGATGAACTTGAGTACTTCGCCCGTCCACGCTACCCGTTGTCCGATCGGGTCATGATCGGGAAAGAGCCGGTCCGCGAGCGTCTTGTTTAGAAGAACCACCCGCGCGGTGCCGGCGCGGTCAGTTGAAGAGAATTCTTTACCGCGCAGCACAGGAATTCCCGCGGTGCGGAAGTAGTCAGGGCTTGCAGTGCGATACTCGGACCTGGGCATCGGCTCGCCCGGAGCTACAGGGCGGCCCTCGGCTTTTATCTCGAGCATGAAGCCGGCGGTGCGAAGTGGCACTGTGGAGCCGAAGGCGACCTGCTTTACTCCTGGCAAGGCAGACAGCTGGCTCTGCATGCGCTCATACTCGGCGATCGCGGCCGCATCGCCCTCACCAGCGAAGTCGCGCGGGACCTCCATCGTAAGGACGTTTTCAGTGTTCATGCCGGTATCCACCATCGCAAGCCGCTGCATGGTGCGAGTCAGCAGTCCGGCTCCCATGAGAAGCATTACCGAGACAGCGATCTGCGCAACAACCAGCGTCTGTTGCAAGCGCTGACGCTTGACGCCGCCAGTAGCCCTCTTTCCGCCAGCCGCGAGCGCGGCGCCGAGCGCGCGTTCCCATGCGAGCCTGGGGATGAAAGACAGCAATACCGCGACGAGAATCACGAGGGCCAGGGTGAAGCCAAGCACCACGCTGTCGACGCGGATCTCGCTCGCGCGCGGGCTGTAACGCTCAGCGAAAGCGATCAGCAGCCCCACGCCGCCAAAGGCCAAGAGAAGGCCGAGTACGCCGCCGAGCAGCGCCAGCACGAGATTTTCAGCCAGCAGCAAGCGCCTTAACCGACCGGTGCCAGCGCCAAGCGCTGCGCGCACCACCAGCTCGTGTTCCCGGCGCACACCGCGCATGAGAGTCAGGTTGGCGACGTTCGCGCATGCGATGATCAGAACGAAAGCGGCAGCTCCCATAAGAAGCCACAGAGTTAGTTTGGCCTTCTGACCGAGCACTTCCTGGAATGGCGTCAGCGTGACGCGATAGCCGGACGCTGCATCGTACGCCTCGGGAAAGTCGGCGTGCACCTTGGAGGAAATCCCAGCCACCTCTGCACGCGCCTGAGCCACGGTCGCACCGGGGGCGAGACGGGCGACCATCTCGGTCATCCGGTGAGTGCGTCCGGTCACCATCATCGCGCTCACGTGGTGCTCGCTGTTCACCATGTTCATGAGAGCGTCAATGCGTCCTGGAAAATACGGCGCGGGCTGCAGCACTC
>JACDCM010000291.1 GCA_013817545.1 Gemmatimonadaceae bacterium
GTTCAGGGCCACGAGATCGATCGCGACACCCAGCTCCGGGCAGACGTATGCGTCATCGGTACAGGCGCTGGCGGCGCGGTGGTCGCGGCACGGCTCGCCGAGGCGGGCTACGATGTCGTGATGCTGGAGGAAGGCGGCTACTGGACCGCCACCGACTTCACCGAAGACGAAGCCGAGATGGTGCCGCGGCTGTACGCGGACCGCGGAGCGCGCGCGACCGACGACCTCGCCGTCTCCATCCTCCAGGGACGCTGCGTCGGCGGAAGCACCACGATCAACTGGATGATCATGCTACGGACGCCGGACTGGGTGCTCGAGGACTGGTCGTCCGCGCACGGAACCGAGGGCATGAGGCCATCCGATCTCGAGTCCGTCTTTGATCTCGTCGAGCACGAGGTTCACGCGCGGACCGTTCCCGACGATGCGCATGCGCCGAACAACAGAATCATCCTGGATGGTGCCGGTCGCCTCGGCTGGCAAGCACGAGCCGCGAAAATCAACGCGAAGGACTGCATTCGCGCCGGGTTCTGCGGCGTGGGCTGCCGATACGGAGCGAAGCAAAGCACTCTCGTGACATATGTCCCGCGCGCCGTCGCCGCAGGTGCACGACTCTACAGCGACGTGCGCGTCGAACGCGTGGAGCTGAAAGAGCGGGGCGGAAATGCGCCCCTCAAGCGCGTCCAGGCGATGGTGCTGGATCGTGCAACGGCGGGCCCGCGGCACTCGCTAACCGTGGACGCGCCGATCGTGGTGCTGGCAGCGGGCGCAATTGGAACTCCGGCCATATTGCAGCGCTCGGCGCTGGGTGATGGCGCCGTTGGCAAGTATCTTCGCCTGCATCCGACGTCGGCAGTGATCGGCGTCTACGATCGCGAGATCTACGGCGCGGCCGGAGTTCCGCAGTCCTCGCTCTCGGACGAGTTTCAGCGTGACGCCGCAAGTGGATATGGATTCTGGATTGAGTGCCCGGCGCTTTTGCCAGGACTCGCGTCGGTCGCGGTGCCGGGGTTCGGGAGCGAACACCGTCGCGTGATGCAGCGATTTCCGAATCTCGGGAGTCTTATCGTCCTCGTGCGCGATGGTGCGGAGCGAGGGCATTCCGATGGCGATGTGCGCGTCGACGGCCATGGACGCGCTCGCATCCGCTACCGTCTTGGCGCCGCGGCTGCGCGAACGATGGGCGAAGGCCTCGCAGCGGCCGCGCGAATGCAGTTTGCGACGGGTGCGACGGAGGTGCTTACGGTGCACTCGCCGAGCCTGCGGCTGACTTCGGAGCGAGACATTCCCCGCGTACTGACCGCCCCGACCGGTCCGAACCGTCTCGCGCTTTTTTCAGCTCATGTGAATGGAACGTGCCGCATCGGAAATGACCCGCGAACGAGCGGGTGCACGCCCAACGGTGAGCGGCACGGCGTTCCGGGACTCTACGTCGCAGATGGATCGCTGCTTCCCACGGCGCCCGGCGTCAATCCGCAAGAGACGATAATGGCGATTGCGACTGTCATCGCGCGGAGAATCATTGAGCGGCATCCGGGGAGTGCGATGGTTTGAAAGTGCGGATGTTCAGGCGGCATCACGGCTGGGCAGTGCGGACTGAATTGTCTGGCCGCCACTTCCAGAAGCTGACCGAAACTTCTCACTCCCCACTCCCGCACCGTAATCCCGGCAGCGATCTATCAAACTTCCAGGGCCGCCTTGAAAAAGCCAGCGAGATCGACAACCAGGGGCTCGATGCTGGGTTCCGGATGCCAGAGCATCCGATCGGACAGAATCTCCGGCCGCTCGTCACCGGGGCGCCATCGCTCCACAAGCCGCGCGTCGAGATCCACGATCCAGTACTCCGGAACCGCGTTCCGCTGGTAGCACAGGCGCTTGATCGTCCGGTCCGTACGAGCCGTTCCGCGGGAGAGTATCTCGATCGCGAGCCGCAGGACGCGAACGTCCTTCCAACTCCGAGGGCGGGGGCCCGGTGGCATTAGAAAGAGATCGGGCTGTACGAGAGACGTCTCGTCCAGCTGAATGTCGCCACCCACGTTCAGCAAAGTACCGAGCAGGTGCTCGGTGACGTATGGATCGAGAACGCGAAAGAGCGCCACAGCCGCCAGTTGGTGGTCATAGCGAGGCGTCGGAGTCACCAGCAACTCGCCGTCGATGACTTCGTAGCGATTGCCGTCTTCGGGCAATGCCAGAACGCGCTCCGGCGTCCAAACGTTCGTGTCCGTGACCATGACCATACGTTACACTCGGCGAATTGTGATGGACAAGTGTGCATGACGCATGCTATGCACGCTGCAGGAGAGAGCCCGCATCAATTCGTCGCGAGAAATCGCATTCGCATTCCGAGACGTCGCACGGTAGCCAGAGAACCTCGGCTCTTCACAGCCCCCGTGAGAACGCGCTGCTCGCACCACTTGGCGTCAGTACCCTCAGCTCGCGCGCCGGGCCGGAGCCGGACGAGAACGCGATCCGCACTGTCCCTTCGCCGAGCGCGAACACGCTTTCAGAGAGGGGAACCAGCAGATCGCGCGGACGACCGGCTTCGCGCTGGTAGTACAATCTTCCCTCGTCGAGCGTGATTATGCGCGAGCCGTAGCTCCCAGCGTACTTATTAAGCGTCGACGCCGCGACGTTGATGGGACTGCTCTGGACCTCCAGCATCTCCCGTATCCACGCCAGCTCCTGCTTCCTCGTGGAGTCCGCGGCATTCCCGGCGAGCCGCGCGAGAGCGGCGATGTGCGCGGCGGGGAGCGCTTGGTCAACTTGCACGGTGATGTCCGGCTTGACGCCGACTCGCTCCCAGTCGCTACCTGTCCGCGGGTCGAAGGTGCGACCGGTTGAGACCGAGGCCGAGAAGCCATTGCCGACTGGAACGATGCTGTTCATGCGGCCGGCGCCCGCGGTACGCTCGCCCACCAGCGTGCCGCGCTTCAATTGCTTGAAGATGAAGCTGAAGTCTTCGGCGCCGGAGGCAGTGCCTGGTCCCGTGAGGACGTAGACATCCACGTTCGGGCGTCGCTCGCCGGGAACGGAATGCGTCCACCGCACGTCGGAGAAGCCCATCGAGCGGTTCTCGGAAGTAAGCGTCTGCACGGAGTCGGGGCCAAAGAAGTAGCTGGCGAGGAAGTCGCTCATTCGCGGGTCGCCGCCTGGTGTTCGGCGCACATCGAGGATGATGGCATCCGTGTTCGACAGGAACGCCATCGCTGCTGCTGCCGCGTCGAGCGCAGCTTGCCCACCGCGGGACGACACCAGCGACAGCTCCAGGTACCCTACATTCCCCGCGAGCCTCTGCACACCAGCGAAGCCGAAGTTGCTCCGGCGTGAAATCTCAAGATCGGCGGGAGAAGCGGAGCCCGCCATCCGCCGAACAATCTGCGGACTGCCGGACGCACCTCCACTGCCGGAGGACGCAGGGGCTTCACGCCGCACGATTCGCGGACCCGCGGCAGTGGAAGGCGCATTCAAGTTGTATAGCAGGGATAGATGCTGGTCGCCGTTCACTGTTTTCATATCGCGCGATACAGCCTCGGCGAACTGCGGGTAGGTGAGCGACCGGTCATATACGCCGGAACGCGCTCGCCGAAGCAGATGCTCTGCGATCAACCTTCCCGTATCCGGCACCACGTAGGTTGTCGCCACCAGCGCCGCGACTGTGTCGACCATCTGCCGCGCGGTCTGCGCGTCGATCGTGCGTTCGGCAGCGGAGGGCAGCCGTGGACTCTGCGATGGTTCAGGAGCGCGCCGAATTCTCGGACCGCCCCCAGTCGACGCCGCTGGATGCCAGATGTCGATGTACAGCTTGAGCTCGCCGGATGGCTGACGCTTCCAGATTCCGATGAACTCGCTGACCATCTCCCTTCGGCCGCCTGCGCCGGATGACGACAGCGTCGAGCGCCCCACCTGGAAGGGAGTGGCCGCGTCGCCGCCCACCTCCAGCACTTCCAGCTTCCACGCGCGCCCTTCTCCTCCGCCCGCTGACATGCTCGTCCAGTACGCGTTAATCGCGTCCCGCCCGGATATGCGCTGCCCGCCCGGTCCAATGATGCGCGCGTCGTCCGTGTAGAAGCGCGCGACTGCGAGGAAGTCACCTCGGTCGAACGCCGTCACCATCGCCTGGTTCGCACGCTCCACTTCGGCGCGCAGGTCCGCCTGCGCTGGCGTGGACTGCGCACGCACGCGAGTCGAATCAGCTGCCGCTGTTTGCGGCTGGGCGTCGAGAAGGAGGGGCATCAGCGGGACGGCGGCGAACAAGGCAAGACGGAGGAAGCGCAGCATGAGATCCGTTATTTGTGGAGTGTTGTGAACCGGAAGGGAGCCACAGGGCTTGAAGCCCCTCTTGACCTTGACAGCCATGCCGCCGGAAGTGTGAGCGCCGCGCGTCAGCGTCCTGGCGCACTCACGTTTTGTGGGCGCCGGCTGTCAGTATTGTGATGACATGATCGCGTCCGATGCGCCCAACACTCCCGATGCATTACTTGTCGCCCGGTCTCTCGACGGGGACCCCTCGGCGTTCGAGATCCTTGTGCGTCGCCACTTTCGTGCGGCGTACGTGATCGCGCTCGCCCTTACCGGCGAACGTGCGGACGCGGAGGATGTATGCCAGGACGCTTTCGTTCGCTGTTGGGAGCGTTTGCATGAATGTCATTCGCCCGACCGCTTCGTCGCGTGGATGATGCGAATCGTGCGCAACCAGGCGCACAACCGCCGAGATTACCTGCATGTCAGGCGCTCTTCTTCACTCGATGCCGCGGGCGGTGTGACGAGCACGCACTCGCCGGCGCGTGACGCGGAGCGCTCCGAAATTGCCGAGCATCTGCTGCGCGCACTCTCTCACCTGTCTGCGGTGCGGCGCGAGGTGGTACTGCTGCACGATCTCGAAGGTTGGCGACACCGGGAGATCGCCGAGGCGCTGGGGATCTCGGACGTGATGTCGCGGCGGCACCTTATGGACGCGCGACGTCTGCTGCGCGAGCAGCTTGGCGCGCACACTCTCACCGGAACAGAGCATGACTGACGAAATCGAGAAGCGCATCGACTTCTCCGCACTCGACCCGGCTGGTGAGCCGGCTCGGAAGGATCGCGTCGTGAGCGCGGTTATGGGTCGCATCTCGGCGGTCCCGCGCCGGCGAGATGGAGGGGTGTGGGCAAGCATCGTGGGTTACCTTCGACCCGCTCTCGCGGCAGCGGCGATAGTTGCCTTCGTTTCGGGAGCGGCGCTCATTTATGCCCAGCGTGCCGAGCGTGCGGCCAGTGCGGTCGTTGACGCCCACCAGTCTGCCTGGCTCACTCCGCGCATGGCGGAGTGGGCGGCGGGGGGTGCGCCGCCGTCAGCTGGCTATCTGGTGGTACTCGCGCGGGGGTACCGATGAACTCGCCTCGCGGATGGACGCCGTCCCGAGCGCAACTCGTGGCCGCAATACTTCTGGTCGTCACTTTTTTCTCGGGCGCACTCGCCGGCAATGCGGTGGAGCGTGTGCGCAGCGTGCGCGTGGAGATTCGGGTACGAACAGA
>JACDCM010000292.1 GCA_013817545.1 Gemmatimonadaceae bacterium
GCGGGGAGCAGCGATTTGGCTTGTCCCGCGATGCCTCCGCCGCCGGCGCGTCGAGTATGCGACCGTGTAACCTCGAGATCGTAAAGATGCAGCAGTTTGTGACACGAGACATCCGCCTGGTTTTCGCAAAATTCTACCCGAGCTCGCTGGCGTGGGCGCGATCGCTGGTGGCTGCAGGCATAACAGCCCTGACATCATCAGAGACCAGCGCGCAGGTATTCCGTGGAACAGTCGTCGAGTCTGTCTCCGGAATTCCCATGTCCGGCGTCATCGTCACACTGTTCACCACCGATGGCCGAGTCGCTGCAGTGGGCCTCACCACTGAAACCGGCAATTTCGCGCTACGTGCCCCCGCTGCTGGAACCTATTGCGTTGACGCCAAGCGCATCGGGAGAGTGCGAGCGAGTTCGCCCGCAGTTTCACTTCAGCAGGGTGAAACCACCGACCTGCGTCTGGCGATCTCTCCAGTCGGTGTCTCACTGCCAGATGTCCGCGTCACAAGCCTGAATACATGTGGACAATCCCCTGGCGGAGAGCACAGCCTCGCGGAGCTGTGGGAGGATACACGTGCGGCTCTCACCGCCACGCGCCTGACGCTCGAGCAACACCCCTTTACCGCGACCGTTGTACGGTACAAACAGCAGCTCGACCCAGGTTCATTGAGAGTGCGCAATGAGGAGCGTAGCGAGCAGTTCGGCCTCATCGCAGAACCATTCTCGAGCGCGTCTGCAGACGAGCTCCATCTTAATGGATATGTTATCAACCAGGCTGACGGATCGACGCTGTACCGCGCCCCGGACGCCAACGTGCTTCTCTCGGACAGCTTCCTCGCGGCTCACTGCTTTCGCGCGCAGAACGGTACGGGCATCAACAGCAAGCTGGTTGGGATCACTTTTCATCCGGTTTACACGCGAGACATGCCGGATGTTACCGGGACGCTCTGGCTCGATAAGCTTACCCATCACCTGCACTCTCTGGATTTCCGGTACACCTGGCTGCCGAATCAAACGCGAAACAACAAGGTTGGAGGTCACCTCGAATTCGCTCGTATGCCCACGGGGGCGTGGATCATTCGGCGGTGGTGGCTCCGCATGCCGCTGTTCGTAACGACAGTCAGGCCTGAGCACACAGGACTTCCACGCGTTTCAACAATCCGGTTAGCCGCGATTCAGGAGGAGGGTGGTGAAATAATCACGGGCACCTCTGCGGATAGCGTCAGCAGGGTGGGCAAGTCCCCCAAAGAGTAGCCAGCCTTATCACAAAGGCTCGCATCTGGATCTGGCAACGGCAGCGCGGTTACCTCCCAATTCAGGATCGGCATGCGATGGCTCTTCGGCATCTGGAGTCATTGGAGTGACCCGTTCACACCAACTCAATTCCCGGAATCTCGACATGTCTTAATGCTCCCTTGAGGGAACCGTAATCTGCGCATTACGGCCGCGCTAAGCGGCAGGCATATCATCCTCCCAAAAGCGCAGGACTCAGTTTCCCGGCACAGGAGGCAGCGATGCACGTGTCCCCGACGCATGCGAATGCAGAGCCGAACGTGATCCCCATGATCGATGTACTTCTGGTTCTCCTCATCATCTTCATGCTGATGATCACTGAGCGCCACCTCATCTGGGCGCAACTTCCGGCACAAATCGAAAGCGCGTCGCCTGACCCGGTCCCTAACGTTCTGGAAGTCCGGCGCAACGGTTATGCGATCAACGGCCAAGCGATGAACGTGCACGAGTTAGCGCCTCGGCTTCGTGCGCTGTAACGCATCCAGACCGGACAAGGCGATGCTGGTGCATGGGGATTCTGGTGTCACATACCAACACGTCATCACGGCGATCGATATCGCCAAGGGAGCGGAAGTGGGAGTTATCGGCCTCTATCACGGAAGCTCGAGATAGCGGAGATCAATGACTCGCAACTACGAGATCTACACGATGAATGCTGACCGAAGTGACGTGGCGAAATTAACGTCCACAAGCCCTGGGCAATCGTTCCTGCCAAAATGGAACCCGCGCCGGTGAATACGGTGACGAGACTTTGACGAGTTAGCGCAAAAGGCAGATTGCGGAGTAAAGCATGGAAAGCGAAACATACGCCCGCACAATCGGCGCTGCTCCCTACTCGCGCTCCGGGATGACGACGATGCCCACAAACTCGCCGAATTCATCCGCCATCCCCTGCGTGCCTGGCGGGGGTGCCCACGCCCCCCCATCGATTCGCAACGTGGCACGGTAGCTTCCAGGCGCGAGCGCAAGCGTGATTTCCCAGCCACCGTCTTCCGCGCGCAACATCGGCATCGAACGCCAGTCCGTGAAATCGGCGCGCACCTCCACTCGCCGCGCGCCTGGTGCCGTCACTCTCAGCGTAGCGGTTTCTCCACTCTGCCAGCGCACGTCGAATGCAGTGGCGGTGGACTTGGGAGCAACAAACGCAAATCGGCTGGAGGACCGTGACCGGCTTGTAAGTCGTACCGCAACGGACGCAAATTTCGCGCTGGGATAGCCACGCTCAATTCTCGAGGGAAACGTGCCGGCGCGGCCGACCACCGCGATCCTCTGGGTAAGCCAGAAGCTGCCAGCAACAGAAGCCCACTGACGCCGAGCGCCCCAGTGTCCGGCCAGACGCGTTCCGGCGATCGCGTCAACCTCCGTCCTCCTTATTGGAACGTTGAAGGATGCCGTGAGGTCGGTGGTTGTTTCGTAGCCACCAGAGGCGCTAAACCCCAGCAACGCGGCGGCATCGCTTCCGGCCAGTGGCTCGAGCTGCAGCGGCACTACCGGGTTTGCCCTCGGAAAGCGCGAAGTCGTGACGATGGCGCTCAGCATCGCTGAAGAAAAACGCGTCCACGCACCAGCATCGGCTGACACCATCTTGCCGGACGTGCTCGTGTGGGACAGGTATCCGGTGCCGGCGCTCACCCAGCCGCCGCGACGGTCGGAGCTTAGATGCGCTCGCGCGTGAGCGGCGAGAAAGCTGTTTCGGATGGCGCTACGGTACGCGGAGGTGCTCGCTGTGCCGCCGACCTCGAGACGGAGCGTGCCGTCTCGCCGCGGCTGAGAAAGCCAGGATCCTGCTATCTCGCCGAGGGCCGACGTTCCTCCAGTTCCGCCGAACCGCGCGAAATCTCCATGCGCTGAGAGGTACGCATTTGCCCGATCGAATCTGAGGGAAGGTGAGATTGACATGCCGTTGGAGCGCTCGAAACCGTCGTACTTCACTGACGTTCCACCCGCGTCGAGAGCCAACGTCGTCTGGGCCCGCGCTACGCTCCCGCCGGCAAGCACGACGGTCAGCACCAGCAACCATTTGCCGGCGGGCGGCATCGTTACTCTGGTCTTGCGCTTGTGTTTTCCATGTCGGTGGTGGTTACCACCTTTCCGGGCGGCGGTGGCAGGGCCGCGAGCAGAGCTCTCGCACGCAGCGACACAGCCGCCGCGGGATCGGCACCGGCGACGATGTCCTGTTGAACGTCCCGCCGCAGCGCCGCGAATGCTTCGGACCCTGATACCGTTCCGGCCAGCGATACTATCACCGAGGACGCAGTGGATGGCGGTACACCACGCGCGATTAGATCGGTGAGAACTACCAGCGGCAGAGTGAGTCGCTCGCCGGGCCTCAGGGTGCGCAGTCGGCTGAGCGTCGCCGGAGCAATTCCCTGGGAAAGCGCGCCTGCCCCCGCTACCAACTCGGCTTCATTGGCGGAAGTGCCCAGCGCAAGGCGCGATTCCCCGAGCCTGCGCGCCAAAGCGCGGACCGCAGCCATGATGCGAGCGTTGTCCGCACCCTTGCTGGCGCCCTCGAGCGCCTTGTCGATGAGCGGTTCCGTGGGCAACCGGGTTGTCGCGGCCGAATCCACTACTTGCTGCACTGCCGAGCGTGTGCGAGCGTCGAGGCGCTCCTGCAGTCTTGGGTCCTGCGCGCCAAGCGCGGCGGGAAGGCCGGCAACGACGATGGATGCTAAAGTGGCGAAGCAGCGAGCGTTCATGTGTGTTTTTCTCCAACGGTGATCACAGAGCTGGGCGTGCCGAAATCGTCGTCTCCCGCACGTGGCGCGGACGGATCAGCGAGCCAGCGCTTTCCGTCTACGACAAAAGCGTACTGGTGCCGCCCGGGTGCCAGCGGAACCACGACCGACCACAGACCGGCGCGCGACTCCTGACGTAGCGGTGTGACAGCCGCGTCCCAATCATTGAAGTCGCCGACGATCGCTACGCGCGATGCGGCCGACGCCACCAGAACGAACTGTACGGGCACGGCAGTGGGGAGTGGGGAGGAGGGCGTGGGAATAGACGGGGTTACTGCTGAGGCTGATGAGAGTTGTTTCTGGTTTTCCGGCTTATCGCCATTAGGAGACGCAATCACCACAGCCGCCGCTGCTACCAGCGACAGCGCGGCCAGGCCGCCAAGTGGAGAGAGGCGGATTTCGAGTGGCCTCAGAAACCAGTCCCATGCACTGGTGCGCCTGGTGGGTGGCGGCGCCTGGAGCACGGCCGCCATGACCCGGACGCGCGCGTTCAGGTCAGATACTGGATGCGCGCGCAGCTCGCGCGCGATTTCTTCGATCAACGGATCTCTTTCCTCAAGCACTTCGCACCTCCCGAAGCATATCCCGCAGTCGTTCACACGCCCGCTTGACACGCATTTTAAGCGCTGAAACCCCTGCTCCCGTCACTACCGACATCTCCTCGTAGTCCAGATCCTCCACATGCTTGAGGAGAAAAGCCTCACGCTGGTCTTCGTCGAGCATTGCCAATGCGCGGTCGATCTCCTCGCGCCACGCTGTTCGCTCCGCGGGATGCGCCTCCCCCGCGCTCAGCGCAACCACGTCGTCGACGATAAAGAGCTTGTTGCGCCTTCCAGCCTTGCCTGCAGCGGTACGGCATCGATTGAGCAAGATGCGCATGAGCCACGCGCCGAACCGTTCACTGTCCTCGTACTTCCCGAGCGAGCGGTAAGCCCGCACGAACGCATCCTGCACGGCCTCTTCCGCGTCGCGAGGGTCGATCAGCATGCTGCGGGCATACCGAATTGCGCGCTCGTGGTAGCGATCCACCAGGAGAGCGTAAGCTTCGACATGGCCGCCAAGCACTCGCTTTACGATCGCTGAATCGGTCATCCGGGGGACTGGGGAATCAGGAATTCCTGATCAGAAACCGGGCTACGTGATCCTGCTTCCAATGTCCATAACCCCGGCATCGCGCGTTTCGTCACTCCGGGAACCGTACGACGTGATGTGACGCCAAGCCAGAGGTCGGGGTTGTACAGAGTTGTTAGTAACAGGAAGTACAGACTGGTTCTTCTGCTGGCCAGGTGGATGGTTTGATCCATTGGTCCGATGTATCCGGTCAACCTGGATGATTCACACGATTGCAGCATTTCTCCTACCCGAGAGTTCCATGAAAATTCTCATGCGCTCGTTGCTTGTATTGGCAGCCGTCGCGTGTCATAACGATAGCACGGCACCGCGATCCGGAAACGATCCCGCAGAGA
>JACDCM010000293.1 GCA_013817545.1 Gemmatimonadaceae bacterium
TGAAACGTGTCATTCCTGAATCCTGACTCCACCCGCGTTTACGGCGCTCCGCTGCAATCGGCGAATCGTGCCTTTATGGCGCGATACCCTGGTGACTCGGGACGCCGGCAGCCGGTTCACACCGTGTATGGCGGCGCGCACCTTTTCCAACACGACTCTGCTTTCAGGCTCGGCGCTCTCGCGCTGCGCGCCCTGGAGCAGCACGCACCGGAGTGGGAAACTTTTGCGACCGCTCTCGGACTCTCGGTCACCGGCGATCTCATTCATCTCAGTCGTGTGCAGCGCTACAGTGCTGATGCGCGCGTGGAAGACCCGAGGGATGTTGAAGTCGGCGCTGAGCCACTCGCGCATAACGTGTACTCGCGAGTTGTCGAGAAGCTTCGCCGCGAGCCGGTGGAAGACTTTCGCCTGGATTACGAGGACGGCTACGGCAACCGCCCGGACGCCGAAGAAGATGCACACGCTGCTTCGGGTGCCCGTGAGGTTGCCAAAGGTATGCGAATGCACACTCTGCCGCCTTTTATCGGACTACGCGTTAAACCCCTGAATGAGGAGTTGCGAGTCCGAAGTCTGCGCACGCTCGAGATTTTTTTAACTACTCTCCTGCGTGAGTCAGACGGAGAGCTCCCTCCCAACTTCGTGATAACCCTTCCGAAGATCACGATCCCGCAGCAGGTGGAGTTCTTCTCCATTGCGCTCACGGCGCTCGAACAGGCGTTGAACCTGAAACGCGGAACTCTTCGCTTCGAGATGATGATCGAGACACCTCAGGTGATCATGAGCTCGGAAGGCACGTCCGCGCTCCCGGGCATTCTTGCTGCTGCGCACGGGCGCGCGATAGCGGCGCACTTCGGCACTTACGACTACACGGCGGGAGTCAGTATCACATCCGCGCATCAGCGCATGCGCCATCCGGCGTGTGACTTCGCTCGGAACATGATGCAGGTTGCGTTCGCCGGCACAGGACTCTGGTTGTCGGACGGCTCCACGGCGGTGCTTCCGGTGGGTGAGCATCCTGTAGCGGATGGGGAGTCGCTGACGGAAGAGCAAACACGCCAGAATCGCGGCAGCGTTCACCGAGCGTGGAAGCTGCATTATGACGACATTCAGGACTCGCTTGTGCGTGGCTTCTACCAGGGATGGGATCTCCACCCGGCGCAACTCCCGACTCGCTTTGCCGCGGTCTACACCTTTTTCCTCAGCGGACTCGACGCCGCGGCCGACCGCCTTCGCAACTTCGTCGGAAGGGCCGCGCAAGCCACTCTTGCAGGAGATGTTTTTGACGACGCCGCGACCGGCCAGGGACTGCTGAATTTCTTTCTGCGGGGCATCAACTGCGGAGCGCTTACCGAAGAGGAGACGCTTTCACGGACTGGACTGACTCTCGATGAGCTGCGTGGCCGAAGCTTTCTGCAGATTCTGAAGAATCGCCAGCAGTAGCACGGAAGGAATTGGCGTTGGAGGTTGAAGTGTGCCTATCGAAGCGCATTCGCCACACGCTCGAACCTGTCCCTTCGTAACCTTGCGATTAGATAACCAGGACCCCTCCCGTCAGGCACTGACTCTGGTATTTGAGCACCTTACTGTCCGCGTGCTTCGCCCGTCTCTCCGCGCAGAAAGTGGACTCGCTCACCGGAAAACTTCTTTCTGTCACGGTCCCAGGGAAACAGAATCGCGACCGTGAACTCCACCCGCTCACCCGTTCCACGCTCCCCCTGCCACTCTCCACGATGTGTCGCGGTGACGCGAGCTTCCTCGTACACGCCCTGTGGCCCGATCACGATGTGCGTCAGCTCGAAAACGATGTCGGGGAATGCCGAGAGTAGCTCCGTGTAAAACCTTCGAGCGCCGGCGTGTCCCTCCCAGCGGTGCCCACCCGGAAATACTTCGTACACACAATTTTCCGTGAGCGTGGAGATCAGCCCCGCAATATCGCGGCGGTCCTCCGCCACCGAGTGCGTCTTCCATTCCTCACGAATCTGGTTGTACTCTGTCGAATCGATATCCCGCCGCAGCAGCTCGACGACGTGTTTATTGTCCATAACCTTGTCTCCTGGAACTGGATTGCGACTGCGGACTGGATCGCCGGCGGCGAACCGGGAACTGCGAACCCCTGGCACCAGTCATAAGCGCGGTTTTAGTCCGCAATCCGCAGTCCGCAATCCTTCTCCCTATCCCCTTCGCAATACCGCCTCTATCAGTCCGTGCGGTTCCTCCGTCGGCACAAAGATCTCGTTCTGATTCTTCAGCGCAAACGGGGCAAGATCGAGGAGAAAATGGTGCTTGTTCGGCATCGACAGAGCGATCTCGGCAATCTCAGGACAGCGATTCAGTGCCGCCTCGCCGACCGCGTATAGGGTGTGCTGCACGGAGCGGCTATCGTGCTCGGCAAAGGTTTCCAGAATGGCCTGCCTGACGACACTCAGCACGCCGCTATAGTCGACGTCAGACGTCTCGTACTTCCATGTAGCCGAAATGGCAGTCGCGAGAATACGGTCGTTCGTCTCATCGAGCGTTGTGTAACGATCGCTGAAGAAACCGGCGAACGCCGATCCCGTGGTCTTGAGGACGACGAGCTCACGAATTCCGGATTCGGCCTCCATGGTGCCCTCACGGTTTGCCGAGATCGTGGCGACGCGCTCCTCCTCGCTTCCGCGTGAGAATGCGTGCGGGTGAGGATGACCATTGACCACTAGACGATTCCAGCGACGCTCGGCCAGATCGATGCGAATTAGCGATACGTGCGCAGTCGTTTCGAAGAAATGTTTCGCGAGAGCGATTCCGAAACGCTCGATCTCATCGAAGGGCTCCCGTTTCGCCAGCGCGTACACGGTGTTCTTCATCGTGTCGGTGGGCAGGCATCGCGCGTTGTCGCCCTCGGAGTGCACAGCCGCGTAGTCACCCTCGAATCTGATGCCGACGGCCATATCGAGGATGTCGTGCCGGTCAGGGTGTCGAATAACCTTTACAACACGGATGCGTTGCTTGCCGTAATTATCACTCACCAGTGTTACGGACATCGCTTCAACTACCGCGGTAGGTGGAGTAGCCGTACGGGGAGAGCAGCAGAGGAATGTGATAGTGCTCGCCAGAGTCATGAACATCGAAAGCGATGCTGACGGATGGGTAGAAGGCGCGTACTCCTTTCGCGCTGAAGTACGCGCTGGTGTCGAAGGTCATGCGATATGTGGCAGTATCGATTACCTGGCCGTTACCCAGCAGTTCTCGCGCTCGGCCATCCTTATCGGTCACGGCGTGCGCAACCGGCTCCCATCCGTCCTTTCCATTCGCCCGCTCGAGCTTGACAGCAACTCCGGCCGCCGGGCAGCCAAGCGAGGTGTCGAGAACGTGCGTAGTGATCGAGCTCATCAGATTGGCCAGGCAGCGCGTGAGTCAATCGCGACGCGGCCAACGGTCGCACGCAGACCGTTGAGCCTGCACGTAAAGACCGGGCAGGAAGCAACGTACGGGGCCGTCTGCATGGGGGAGCGCTGCCAAGTGTTCACGACGGATACGAGACCAGAAAAATGAAACCCGCAACGCAAAGGGGGCCACCTCCGATGACCAGAATGTATAGGGGCGAAGACGCGCCGCAATCGGCTGGCGCCCCGCAACGACCGAATCAAAAATCAGCGCGACCGTACTGCACGCGCATCCGGAGCCGGCGTCAACTGCCCGTGTTCAGCCGAGCAATCAGCTTCTCCAATCTGATCCGGGTGATCCTGCTCTGTTCCTCTGCGGCGATTCGGAGCTCCGCATCGGGGTCGTTACCAAGCCGGCTGCGCAACATCGCCAGCATCTCCTGCGCGCTCTTCCCGGTCGCGCAGACGATGAAGATGTAACCGAAGCGTTCATAGTACTCGGCATTCGCCTGAACGAGGATATCGCGAACTCCGCCTGGCGCTGCGTGCACTTCGGATTGCTCCGTATCGGACCATTCCTTCGATACGGAGGATTGTGGAGCACTTGCTACTCGCTCTCCTATACGGGGATGGACGCGAAAGGCCTCCAGCCAGTCGTTCGGTGTGAGGTTCCACCAAACTTCGTCCGCGACCGCGTGCAGCTCGTTGGCGTCGCCAAATGGACGCCGCGACGCCACGCGCCGAACCCACGCTGTGGATCCGCAGCATGAGCCGAGCTCCCGCTCTGCAGCAGCGACCGGTAGTGCGTTCAGCGGTGCCAGTTCGTTCACGCGGCAGGCGTTCCAAAAAACAGGCGTTCCAAAAAGTCGAAGCCGCGCGACACCGCCGTCCGGAAAGATGTTTAGCCGCACGTGCGAGACTGCAACCTGCGTCCCGAGCTCACGCTCAAAGGAGTGGCGCGTATGCGGCTCGAGTCTCGTGCGAGGGAGTATCTCGCGCCACAATTGCGACGCGGCCGTCAGCTCGTCCGATTTCGCCTTGGGCGCATTGCTGCCTTCCAGCGAGAAGGCGGCGGGAGCGTTTCCCTTGTAGTGATCGGTGTCCACCTCGACGCGGTGAATGGTTCCCGTTGCGGCGAGCCTGATGATCGACCAGTCGTGCCCCGGACCGCGACGACGCTGCGTCTCCCAACCGTCGCCCATGTGAGTAGACCTGCCGGGCTGTATGAGATTCTGGCGATGCCCAAAGAACATGTCACTGCAGCACATCACGAAGGCCCCATTCTGCATCGCCGCCAGGTCGACTTCACCGCGTTCACCGCTTATGCGCGATGGCTCTGGAACTACCTCGCCCAGGACGCGCAGCCGCGCGACACCGCCGTCGGGGAAAATATTCAGTCTCAGGTGCGTGAGCCGAGCGGCTGCGCTGATGGCGAACTCGTTTCGCGCGTCACCCGTCAGTAGCGAACGGGGAAGTATTTCCGTCCAGGAAGCATCCATGACAGCATCCGAGCCAGCTGTGCCATGGAGCTCACACGCATCGATGGAGCAGGCTTCCGGATAATTGCCGCGAAAGTAGCTGGTGTCGACTACAACGCCCCGCACAACCCCAGGCATCCCGAGACGAATGACACACCAGTCGTAGCCCGGATCGCGACGACGGCGTGTCTCCCAACCATCCATCCATTTCCCCCGCTCTGTGTAAAGACCTTCGCGCCACTCGGGAGCGGCGGCCTTGAGGAGATTTTCCTTGGGAGCAAAGAATTCATCGTTTGTCGCGATCACAGCGCCGCCCATTCGCTCGGCAGCGAGGTCTATGAGGTCGGTGAACATGAGAAGGGGAGGCGGGAGGAGAGAGGGCGGGAGGCGTGAGCGCGGAGACACTCAGGAACGCATCAGGGCAGCGAAGCAAAAAGATAAGCTGGCTTCCTCGTTAAGCAGTTAGCAGACCAGGCAGCGACCTGGCGTAGCAATGAGCAGGAGGAGCAATGAGCTTGGTAGAAGAAAGCAGGAGAAGCAGCGACCTGGCGTAGCAAGAAGCGGTGTGAGCTGAGGGAAGCATTGCGCAGGAGAGCAGTGACAGCGGCAACAACGAGAAGTAGTAGGCAGGTGAAGGAGT
>JACDCM010000294.1 GCA_013817545.1 Gemmatimonadaceae bacterium
CCTGGCCCAGCACGATAGCGAGCCCGCGCTCCGTCTCCCTGATCTCGGTGACGTCGGTCATCAGGCGGTCGAGGTCGAGCACTGCCTGGTAGCGCCTGCGTTCCGCCTCAGCCGCTCGGCCTTCCGCTAAGCGAGTGGCCGAGTCTGCTGCGGCCGCCCTGGCACGCGCAGCCACCGCGTCGGCCTCGGCCGCACCCCTCGCTTGCGCCTCGGCACTCCTGGCGGCCTCCAGGGAGTCCGCCCGCCGGCGGAGCCGATCGACCTCATCTCGCTGTTGGCGCTGTTGCGCAGCCTGCTGCTCCTGCCGCAACCGCTCCAGCTCCCGCTCGCGATCGCGGTCCTGCTGTCCCGCACGCGCGAGCCGGTCCGCCTCCTCGCGCTCCATTCGAAGTCGCGCCGCAAGCGAGTCGGCCTGCAAGCTCCGCAGCCGCTCCGTCTCCACGTCCTGCCGCGCACGCTCCGCGCGAGCCGCTCTCAGTGAATCCGCCTGAGCTTGCGCGCGCTCGTCGCTGAGCCGAGCCTCCTCGCGCTCGCGCGCCAGTCGGGCTTCGTCTTCGCGCGCAACCCGCCTCCGCTCAGCCGCGACATCCACGTAAGAAGCGGGGCCACGCGGCATCAACCGTAGCCCGACTTCGATCGCGCTATGGCTTATGTTGGTCACGAAGACGCGCCGACCCTCGAGCGTGACCCGAAAGCGCTGCCCGGAATCCAGCGCGTACGTCAAGCCCGCGCCGAGCCCTGCCCCTACATAGAAGCCGTCGAGCAACTGTTCCGTACCTCGGTCTGCGACGTTTGCGGCGACGCTGTGGGCCGTTACCGCCGTCACCAGATACGGCGTGAGCCGTCCGGGACCGAACGGATCGAAGCGTAGTCCGGCGCGTCCGCCGGTTGCGGAAAAAGATCCACCAACGGGCGTACCGCCGACGCGGCGGTCCACGTCGGCGCTGAAGTAGTTGAAGCCGAGGAGCGTGCGGACCTTCGGGGAGCGGAGATAGCCGAGGTCGAAGTCCGCCGAGGCGCCGAAGCCCGACTTGGCCTGCTCCGGGAAAACAACTCCCACTCGTGCTCCAAGACCCCCGAACCCGAAGAAATCCTGCGCGGACGCAGCGGTGGGGACACCGACCAATGCGCAGGTGAGCAGGCAGCGGATCAGAGCCGACGGATGAATGAGCATGCGGCACCTCCAGTGCGCCATGTGATATAAAGAGCTGCGAGTGGCAGCGGTGCGACAGCGAATTAAATGCGAGTTCTGGCTCGTCAGTAGGTGGCAGCAAGTAAGTATGCTCGCCTCGATGTGCTCACGCCAGCTTTCGCGGACGCGGAAATGCTTTGCTCTCTGCGCGGAACGGCTCTTGATAGTTGTCGAATAGCCCTCGAAGCAGGTTGTCATCACACCGGGTCACGCTTAACGGAGTATCTCATGAAGCCTATCATTTCTATCCGAACCGCTGCGGCTGCTTGGGGGAGTTGCATTGCCTGGCTTCGTGGTCCTGAGCGACGTCATCACACGGGAACAACTGCTGAGCAGTCGCACCTCTTGCTTCCGCCGTTTCATCGGGGATACGCCTTAGCCAGAAGCCGCCGGACGCGGCACACCCGTTCGGTCATGGAAAGGAGTTGTACTTCTGGAGCTTGATCGTCGCGGTCACGATCTTCGGTGTCGGAGGCGGGATCTCGATCTACGAGGGCATCCTGCACATCCTCCACCCTCAGCCCCTCCAGGATCCCACCTGGAGCTACGTCGTGCTGGGCCTGGCTTTCGTTTTTGAAGCGATCGTGCTCTACATCGCCTTGAAGCAGTTCCTGATCCTCAAGGGGGAGCAGGGTTTCTTGCAGAGCGTCCGCACGAGCAAGGATCCCACCACTTTTGTCGTAGTCTTCGAGGACGCGGCCGCGCTCCTCGGCCTCGTTGTCGCCTTCCTCGGGATCTACCTGGCCCATCGCCTCGAGAATCCCTACCTGGACGGCGTCGCTTCCGTCGTCATCGGAAGCATCCTGTGTGCCGTGGCCGGATTTCTGGCCTACGAGAGCAAGAGCCTTCTCATTGGGGAGGGCGCCGACCCGCGAACGCTGGACGCGATCCGTCGCCTGGCTGAGGCCGACCCGGCCGTGGAGAGAATCGAGCGTCCTCTGACGATGCACTTTGGACCGGACACGGTATTGCTCACACTGGACGTCCTGTTCGGCAAGAACGTGCCTGCCTCGGAGGTTGAGTCCGCGGTTCTCAGATTGGAAAAAGCCATCCAGGGCGAGTACCCGGAGATCCAGCACATCTTTATGGATGCCCGATCCCTCGGCACCCGGGCGCTAAACGATCCTGCGAGGGCGAGAACCGTATGAAAGGCGTCCGATTCAGGACAGGAGGCCGCAGCCCAGAAAATTACGACGCGGTGGAAACGATCCGCCGCGCCTTCCGCGGTTCCTGGCCGTTCCCACGCTAATGATCGTGGGCTTCCTCCTGTTGGCCGGCGGCTCCTACACCGTCGACCAAGGCGACTCGACTGGCGGCGAGCGAAGGGAACCGGCTGTTCGTAGCCCGTAGCGCGCTTTTCCACGCACGCTACGGGTAACGAATTATTCATGGGCCCAGCACCAATCAGCGAAGGCGACGTAACACAGGACCTTCAATGCCGCGCACTACTCCGCGCGGCAGCGCCTAGCGGCTTGCGCCAGACTGAAGACTCTTTGCCTTCTCAAGATGACCCGCGACGTCCGCACGCGCAGCCGTCAAGTGCTTCTTGAGCTCGTCGTTGTTGGCTGACTTGAGCAGGCGGTTATCTATCATGCTGATAACCTCCGCGTGGCCCTTGACCATCGCCGCGAGATAAGCACGCTCGAACGCGCTGCCTTCCAGCCGAACCAGCGTGGCCAGTGTCCCGGCGCCCTTTTTCTGAAGCTTGTCCACGCTACCGGTGATCATCGGCGTCACACCGATCTCCTGACCAAGCTTCATGGCCTTGACCATGTTCATGCCATGCCCTTCATGCAACTGGTTCGCGTAGTCGAGCGCCGGCTGGCTCATCTTCTTTTTGCCTGCCTCAGCTGCCGCTAGAATTTCGTTGAGATCGACCGCGATGGCCGTAGCAAGAATCTCTGCGTCATTCATTTTGGCTGCATCGCCCGCTGGCCGGTCTGCCCCGTTTGCGCGCATGGGCGATCCGGGGATGACAGGCTTGTCCGCAAATGCGGCCGCGGACATGCTGTGGGGTTCGAACTGCAGCGCTTCGATGTAGGGCGGATGCTTGCCCAAAACGTCCTGCGTGACGATCTCGCCAAATGCCGTGCGTGCCTCTTGCACGGTCTTCTTTCCCGTAACGATGTCGTGATCGAGATTCAGCGTCAGAACGTTGTGCCCTTCCAGATCGCAGCGCGCCGACAACTCACCAACCGTGCGATTGATCGTGCTGCTCCCGTCGAATTCGATAAGGGGACCTACTTTGTCCTGCGGCACATTGTAGGTGATGGTGTGCTCGAGGAAGTCGACATGTGGCATTGGAAAATCGTGCGGAGTTTCCAGATTGAGCACGGTGACTCGCTTGAATGGTCCCGCATTGTGCCAGATGATCCTTTCGGACGATGCTTCCTGCGGAAGTCCGTATTTGGCAATCATCTCCACGGCCCCAAGTCTGGGACGCTCGGGCCATTTGGCGATGATCCTGTCGACGGCAGCGCGGTCCGCCTTCATCATCGACTTTGGCGGCGCCGCCTGGGCTGACACACGGTCTGCTGGAATCATCACCAGCATCGCCGCGGTTGCAGCCATTACGTGAATTCTCATCTTTTGCCATCCCTGGTGACGCCGGCCACCTGTGAGCCGTGCGTCTGAATTGTTTGCCTGCTATCGCGCGAGATATCTCCCGAAGCTCCACTGCCCGTTTCGGCGTCGCGACTGCGTGCGCATCTGCGCCCCGCGCTTTCGGAGAATTGGAGGCAGAACCACGGTCGCGGTCAACAGCTGCAGCCGCGCTCAAGTATCCACCACCACTCCTCTCTCCCGTCCCACGTTCGAGTCCGCTCCGCTGCGGCCGCTCCGCCCGTCCCTGAGTGGCACCTTCAGTCTTCCGCTCCCGCTGTGCCCCGGCCAGTGGGGAATCACTGACTGTGGCCACCTCCGCGGACTGGTCCTGCCACCTTGAGCAGAACAGGAGGAGGCATGTTGCGGGCCACCAAGGAGAAATCATGTCAGGCACACCCCGCTGGGGGACGGGGACGAGGTGCGCAGACTCACCTAACCCCGGGGGGGATGCAGCAGGCGGGTTGGGAGTGCATCTTCATCCCCCATGTCCAACGCCGACATTTTTCTAGGTACATTCGCTTCCATCGAGCGGACGTTGCGGGCGAAGACCCAGTCCGAGCGGACGGCGTCGTTCTACCAATTGGTGGACGCAGCCGCACGCTGGTCTCCGGAGATCCGCCGGTATCGCGACGATTTGAAGGAGTTCGCGGACCTGCGCAACGCGATCATCCATGAGCGCTCCGACGGGCACGTGATCGCCGAGCCGAACGACCGAGCGATGGAGCGGCTCAAGGTGCTGGAAGGGATGGTGCTGCGGCCCCCAGCCGTGTTGTCACTGTTCCAGGGGTCGGTGCTGACAATCTCGCCGAGTGATTCACTCGCTCGCGCGGTAACGGTGATGCGCGAGAACGGCTTCTCGCAGGCGCCGGTAGTGGAGGACTCAGGCTTCGTCGGCTTGCTCACTTCGGATTGCGTTGCGCGCTGGCTAGGCGCGCAGATCCAGGACGACGTCATCAGCCTGGGCGAGGCGCGCGTAGCCGAGGTGTTGAGTTTCGCCGAGAGCCAGGACAATCACGCATTCGTCGGGCGCACGCTGTCACTCGTGGCGCTGCTCGAGGAGTTCGCCCGCTTCGAGGAGCGTGGTGAGCGCCTCGACGCCGTACTGATTACCGAGTCGGGAAAGCGGAGCGAGAAGCTGCTCGGCATCGTGACGATCGCCGACCTGCCGCGCGTGCTGGCGGCGTTGAAGTAGCAGGTCAGGGCTTTCAAGGGGTCAGAGTCGTTGAACTTGCGAGCGACCTCCGACACCGGCTGTGGGTCACCGCCTGAACACCGTATCTACCCTCACCTCCTCCACGCTATCCGGGCCGACCTTGCGCAGCCTACGAATGAACGCCGGGCTCGCTGCGCGGCGTTCGTCGAGTCGCCGAATCTGGTCCCCATTCAATACCGTCCGGATCTCGGCATCAACAGAGTCGGTCACAGCGCGTATGCGCGGGAAGATTTCCGCCATAACCGAGTCTGTGCGCGGGCGCCCCCGCTCGAGGATCACCTCGATCTGCCGGCGCTGCTCTGGCGTCAGCGCCAGGTCATCGAACACTGCGGGAATCCCCACCTCTGTTCGTACCCGAATCTCCACGCGCACGCTGCGCACACGCTCCACCGCATTGCCGGCGAGTGCGCCCGAGAAAAAAGTGACGACCAGAAGTATTGCGGCCACGAGTTGCGCTCGGGACGGCGTCC
>JACDCM010000042.1 GCA_013817545.1 Gemmatimonadaceae bacterium
CCCCGAAAGTACAACAGGCCGCCGAGTACGAAGGCAGCGCGCCATGCGAGCGAGGCACCGTTCATGTGAAGCTCCTGAGTGGGAACGACGGCGCCACCCCGGGTTGGACGAGCCCGAAGGTGAGCTTGTCCACTGTGCGTGCGGCCAGATCCTGCGCGGGGCTCAAGCCGGGAAAGAACTTCAGGAACCCGGACCAGAGAAACACCAGCCCGAGGCTCATCCGGAGCAACGGGATGCCGTGTCGCGCCAGGCGGTGATTCGGGCGTCGGCCGCATTGAGGCGTGGCGGGAGCGTCATGTGAGAAGATTACACGGAAACGTTTGCAGGAGTGCGGCCGAGCGCGTACAATCCCGTGCGTTCCGGCTGACCCATCACGCAAGCCGCCCTGCTACTCCAATCACCGACTCATGACACTTCGCCGACTCATCCTCTCGCTTCAGTTGATCGCGGCTGCGGGTGCCGCACCACTCGCCGCGCCTGCATGGGCCCAGGCGCCGGACACCGGCGCCGCGGCTGCCGCGCAGATCGCCGCGCCTCGCACCGACACCGTCGCCCCGCAGATCGCCGTTCCGCCGGCCAGCGACAGCGCAATCGCCGCGGCGCCGGGCGTGATGGACAAGGCCGACCAGGCAATGGGCGCGATCAACACTGTCATTGGCGCGTTTCTCTTCTTCGACGTGCTGTTCTGGGACGATGCGCACTCGATGCCGTTCATCGTGCTCTGGCTCGTGATCGGCGCGATCTTCATGACCATCCGGATGAACTTCATCAACATCCGGGCGTTCGGGCATGCCATCAACGTAACGCGCGGCAAGTACACGCCGCCTGGGGCGGTCGGGGACGTGTCGCACTTCCAGGCACTCACCACCGCGCTCTCGGCCACGGTCGGCCTGGGCAACATCGCGGGCGTCGCGATTGCGGTTTCGCTCGGCGGCCCGGGCGCGACCTTCTGGATGGTTGTTGCCGGTCTGCTGGGCATGACGCTCAAGTTCACCGAGTGCACGCTCGGCCAGATGTATCGTGAAGTCCGCCCGGACGGCACGATTCTCGGCGGGCCGATGCAGTACCTCTCCAAGGGCCTGGGCGAGTTGGGGAAACCCGGGTTCGGCAAGTTTCTGGCTGTGTTCTTTGCAATCCTGTGCATCGGCGGGTCCCTCGGCGGCGGCAACAGCTTCCAGGTGAACCAGTCGCTCAACGCAATGCAGGAGACTTTCCCGGTGCTGTCCACTGCACCGTGGGCGTACGGCCTGATCATGACGTTCCTCGTCGGCATCGTCATCATCGGCGGCATCAAGCGCATCGCGAACGTCGCAGAGTCGATCGTGCCGATCATGTGTGGCGTGTACCTGCTCGGCGCGATTGCAGTGATTTTCATGAACATCGGTGCAGTGCCGGAGGCGTTTGGCGCAATCTTCTCCCAGGCGCTCGCACCTGATGCCGTATACGGCGGCATCATCGGGTCGCTCGTCGTTGGTTTCCAGCGGGCAGCATTTTCCAACGAAGCGGGCGCAGGCTCGGCGGCGATCGCCCACTCGGCCGCGAAGAGCGAGTATCCCGTGCGTGAGGGCATCGTTGCGCTGCTGGAGCCCTTCATCGATACCGTCATCGTCTGTACGATCACGGCGCTCGTCATGGTGATCACCGGGGCGTACAACAACCCCGAGTACGCCGACCTGATCACCGGCAGCAAGGGTGCGGCCCTGACCTCGCGCGCATTTAGCGAGGAGATCTCATGGTTTCCCTACGTGATCTCGGCCGTCGTGTTCATGTTCGCCTATTCCACGATGATCTCGTGGTCCTACTACGGCGAGCGGTGCGCCGTGTGGCTGTTCGGCGAGAAGGCGTCGAAGTTCTACAAGATGCTGTTCCTGCTGTTCGTGTTCCTCGGGAGCGTGATCACGTCGGCCAACGTCCTGAACTTCGGCGACCTGATGATCCTCGGCATGGCGTTCCCGAACCTGATCGGCGTCTACTTCCTGCACGGCAAGGTGAAGCGCGCGATCAACGAGTACTGGGCGAAGTACCAGTCGGGTGGGATGCCGGTGTACAAGTAGGTCGGCGATGGGCGTTCGGCGAGACCACGCGCCGCCATGGCGTGAATAAACAGAGGCGCCGCGGAGATGGACTCCGCGGCGCCTTTGCGCCGACCGCCGACTGCCGACCTCCGAACGCCCTACGGCACCAGCTGCGCCTTCGGCACCGACACCCGGCCAATCGCCCCCTGATCCGTGCCGAACCAGATCTGTCGCGTCACCGGGTCGAACGTCATGTGACGGATGGTGTTCGGTGCGGCTCGTCCCACGGGCACCTTGGACACGAACTGCTGCTTCGCCGGATCGAATGCGACGAGCGTCGCCGGCACGCCATCGTATCCGTTCTGGGCGATCCAGACGACATTGCGGTCGTCGCTGGTCATGGCGTAGGAAGCGACCGCGCGGCCAGGGACAGCGGCCACTCCTGCATCTTGCCGGTGCGCGGATCGAGGTGTCCGAGAAATCCGCGCGTGTAGTCGCCCCAGTACACCTGGTCGTCGGACGTGATCGCGGTTGAAAGTCGACCGGCGCGCCCTGCCCGGGCCGCTGCAAGTGGAGTTCGAGCCGCTCCCCAAGTGGTGGGGTGATCCCGAACCGTACCGCATGGTCGGGCAGGAGAAATACTTTCGCCGTCAGCGTTGTTGAGGACCGGGGGGATGGCAGGGCGATTGTCTTTGACCGGCCGGAGGAGCCGGTTCGGATCGAGCTGTTGGACCTTGCAGGTAATGTCGTCAGCGAAGCGTCACCAACCGCGAACGGTGTGCGGATCGACACGGCCAATGTGGCTCCTGGCCGCTACCTCGTGCGGGTTTCCAGGGATTCCGGCATCGAGCGAACTGCCAGGGCGGTGGATCTGAGACTGCTGCCTCCGCGGTAGGGAGGAAGAGGCGAGCGGCCTCGCCGGTAGCAGCGGAAGTTCAACACGCAGCCCGGAGCCGCGCGGCGTCGCGCCCTGCTTCCGCCAGAGTGAAGTGATCATCGCCTGAAGACGCAGGCGGCTGCGCGAGCCCTGAATAAAAGCTGTACCAGTAGCCGAAGTGTGTGTAAGCTACTTTACCGGAAGTCGGAAAAGTTGCAATGACACGTCCTCGACACCGCCGCAGTTGACCACCCTCACCCCGTCATGACCCGCTCACCAGTCGTCTGTCTTACTTCAGTCGGTCGCGAAAAACCTCTCCGCGCCCTTGTCGAGCGGCTAAAGGCCGCAGTCGCGGGAAACGGTAGCGTCGTGCTACTCGGCGGCGATGCCGGTGTGGGCAAGAGCCGGTTGATGCGCGACCTGAAAAACGAGGCCACCGACCAGACGGTGCGCGTCATCGAGGGACGCTGCTCCAGCACCGAGTCGTCCGTGCCGTATGCGCCGCTCATGGATGCGCTCCGCTTCCGCATCGCGCGAGGCGAAGGTGAAGCCGCCGCGCGGATGCTCGGACCTCTTCGCGCGGTTTTGGCCCCGCTTTTTCCACAGCTCGAAGGGAAGGCGCCGAATCCGGGGCATGAGCTCGAGCACCATCCCGAACGACCGTTCGAGCTGATCTTCGGTGTGCTGGAGCGCCTCGTTGCGGAAGAGCCGATGCTTCTCGTGCTCGAAGACGTTCACTGGGCTGACCAGACCTCCCTCGAGCTCCTGCATCACCTCGCCCATCGCTCGCAATCGCTGCGACTGCTGCTCGTAGCGACGTACAGATCCGATGAGCTCCATTCCGGGCACCCGTTGCGCCGCCTTCTCGGGAATCTGGCGCGGGACCGCGTGGGAGTAGAAATGCGACTGGAGCCGCTCACGCGCGAGGAAACGACCGAGATGCTGCGCCGGATGCTCGGCGCCAATCCGGACCCGGCGTTCGCCGCGGCGATATGGCGCCGGACTGAGGGGAATCCATTCTTCGTCGAAGAGCTTGTGACGGTTCTGTCAGAGGACGCGCTGCTCGAGCCGAACGCTCCCGCGGTCGCCGCGCTCGAGCGACTGCGACTGCCGGCGACGGTGAGTGAGGCGGTTCTCGCGCGAGCGCGCGCACTCGGCCAGCGCGCGTTCGAGACCCTGTCCGCCGCGGCCGTGATCGGACGGACATTCGAGTTCGACGACCTTTGCATCGTGCTCAACGTGAAGGAGGAGGAGCTCATCCCCGTTATCGAGCAGCTGGTCGCCCATCAGCTTTTGCGTGAGGAGCCGGATGGCCACGGTGAGCGATATAGCTTTCCTCACGCTCTCATGCAGGAGGCATTTTACGAGAGCATAATCTCCAGGAGGCGCCGTGTCCTCCATCGTCAAACCGCCGCCGCGCTGGAAAGGCGCACGGCGCACCACAGCCCGAATCGCCTCGACGAGCTCGCCTATCATTTTCGGCTCGGCGGCGAGCCCGAGCGCGCTTACGAGTATGCGCGGCTCGCCGGCGATGAGGCGGATCGCCTGCGAGCGTGGGATGACGCAGCCGCCCACTACGAGCACGCGCTTGCGTCCCTCGAGCAGCTATCCGACGAAGGCGATCGCGCAGCCGAACTGCTGGAGCGGCTTGCCGGCGTCGCGTGGAGGCAGAGCCGGTCGGCACCCGGACGGCAGTATGCGGAGGAGGCGCTTCGCCTGCGCCGCGCCCTCGGTCACAACGAGGAAGCAGCCCGCCTTCTGCGACGCATAGCCGGATTGCGTGCAGAGGAGGGTGACACCAAGGGCGCCATAAAAGCTCTCGACGAGGGATTGCAGCTCCTCGGTGACACGCCCGAAAGCCGGGAGCTTGGACCGATTTACGAGGACCTCGGGCGACTGTCACTGGCGCGGGGCGACCTCGCACGCGCTGAGGCGCTTCTCGTGCACGGACTGTCCCTCGCGTCCAGCCACGCGGAGGGCACGGAGGAAGTGCTGGCACTCGTCAGTCTGGGCGAGCTGAGGGTAGTTGGCGGACACGTCGAGACAGGCGTGGCCCGGCTGGACGAAGCGCTCGCGGTCATGCGGGAAAGCCCGCTTCCCTTCGAGCGCCTCGCCCGCGTGCACGCGATTGGAGTGCGAACTCTGCTGCTGGCGCACGACTACAGACGCGCGCTTGCCTGGGCCGATGCCGCATACTCGGTGTGCCGGGAGCAGGGAGTGGTGGGACTCGACGGGCTGTTCCGCGCGTTGCGCGCGGCGATCCTGACTATCACGGGCTCCCAGGAAGACACTCTCAGCGAAGCAACGGCTGCCGTGGACGATCTTCGCCGGTCCGAGCGCGCGGAGTTGCGCGAAGCGCTGCGCGTGCTCGGGTTTGTTCAGAGGTCGCGTGGCGATTTCGAGGCGGCGAGGCGGGCGTACGACGAGGCCTTCTCTCTGAGTGACCGTGAGTATTCGATAGGACTTGCCCTCGTCTCTCTCGCCCAGGGCCGTACCGAAGAAGCGGCGGGTGTACTCGAGTCCGCATTCCGGTCGGTGCCGGCCGATCAGCCGCTGCTTGCGCGTCAGCTTCTGCCATACACCGTAGAAGCTCTCATCGCTGTCCGCCGGGTCAACGACGCAGCAGAGCTAGTTGCCGGCGTGCCGGTGTTGCCGGATGCCCGCGCGGGAATCGCTCAGCTTTCCCATGCGAGAGGGCTGGTTCGCCTCGCCGAGGGTCACCCTGCCGCTGCTCGTGAGTCGCTCGCCGTAGCGGTGGAGGCGTGGGACGCGCTAGGCAACCGGCTGGAAGCGACGCGCGTGCGCATCGCGTTGCTGGAGGCGACGCTGACTGCGGGAGAAGGGTCGGCGGGGCTGGCGCTGGGTCGCAGGCTGCTGGAAGAGCTGGGCAGTCCCCTGCTGACGCAGGAGCGGGTGTTGGTGCGGCGGATCCTGCGCCGCGCCGGCGTCAGAACGCGCTCGAAGCCTCGAGAGCCCATAACCAGTGGCGATTCGCGCGCGCGACTCACGAGTCGCGAAGCGGCTGTACTTGACCATGTCGCTCAGGGACACACCAACCGCGAGATCGCGCGCGCTCTCGGCATCGCGGAGAAGACGGTGAGCGTGCACGTCAGCCACATCCTCGCCAAGCTCGGTTGCAAGACCCGAACGCAGGCAGCCCGCTTCGTTCCCCATTAAAAGTCGAAAGGCCTCGTGCGCAGCCAACGACCGAGACCTTTCGAGTGCGATGCGGTAATCCTCCGGTTACCGCATTCGGTTATTTCAGCATAGACCGTCCCGCTGCCGCCGCGGCGTGCACGGTTTGGTGCTCTTCGGCTGTTTGCCGATCAGCGTTTTCGGAGCAGCCGCACGGCTGTAAAGGAGATGGCTGTTCATCGTGTGGCCGTTGTTGAGCGTGGTGGGCAGGATAATGTTCTGCGTAGCCTGGCTCACGAGAACGTCGCGCACTTCGGCTGGCGTAGCGCCCGGCGCCTGCTGGAGAACCAGCGCTGCCGCGCCCGCGACGTGCGGCGTCGACATCGATGTGCCGCTTTTCGATCCGGACGAATTGTCATTGTCGAATGTCGCCGACGTGATACCCGACCCGGGGGCGAAGATGTCGATGCACGCGCCATAGTTCGTCCACGTGGTGCGCGTGTCTGTCCTCGTGCTCGCCGCCACAGTTATCGCTTCCGGTACGTTGGCGATGGGGAACATGCAAGCGTCTGCGCCGACTGTCCCATTGCCCCAGCCGTTTCCGGCCGCGACCGCGAGGGTCACTCCCGATGCGATGAGCGCCTTCACCGCGTCGTCGACAGGACCATTCGTACCCAGCGTCTTGGTGGGTACTGGGTCACCAAGCGACATGTTGGCCGACGCCGGCAGGATTCCGTTCTTCGCCACCCAGTCCATTCCGGCGATAACGTCCGCGTCCGAGCCATATCCCGCGCAATTCAGCACACGGACTCCCACAAGATTTACCTTTTTGGCCACACCCCAGGTCTTTCCCCCCACCGTGCCGGCCACATGGGTACCGTGGCCGTCACAATCTCCGGAGCCATCGTACCCGAGGAGCGGATCGGTGGGATCGGCGGCAAAGGCGTCAAATCCCTTCACCGCGCGGCCCTCGAATTCGCTATGCGAATAGCGAATACCGGTGTCGATGATGTACGTCGTCACGCCGGCCCCGTTGAAATCGTAGCTGTACAGGGAGTCCATGGGGAACGCGCGCTGATCGATGCGGTCGAGCCCCCATGTGGCTCCGGTCTGCGTGACCGTCGCAACCTTGGACAGCTGCCTCTGTACGCTCACCTTGAGAACGCGCGGATCGGTCGCCAGCGCATCGGCAACACTGGAGGGGAAAGCCGCTGAAAAGCCGTTGAGCAGATCTGTGTAAACGTACCGCGGCTGGATGCCGTACTCGGCCGCTAGCGCCGGAGCGTCGGCGCTCCAGTTGGCTACCACGATGTAGTGGCCAGGAATCGAACCGTCCGACGCGACCAGTGCCGTGGAGGGTGTGCTCATGGGCGACGGCCCGGTTGGCGGGGCCGAGTCATTACATGCGCCAAGCGCTGCAAGCGCCAGCAGAAATTTGCAGTGTCGTGTCATGTCAAGGCTCCTCGATAGTCCCACGGGTTATGCGATGCAGGCCGCGGTGGATTGCGGCCTGAATCGCCATGCGCTGTTATTTCAGCCCGAGAGCTGTTGCGAGGTTGATACGGCCGTAATTGCTGTAGATATCGCGGCCCTTCACACCAACGTCGTCGGCGGTGGAAAGGATCTTCGCGCGGAGTCCGTTGACCGACAGCAGAGGGTTGTACGACTTGATCATCGCCGCTTCCCCCGCGACGTGCGGAGATGCCATGCTGGTGCCCGCCGCGTAGGCATAGAAGTAGACGACGCCATCGGTGTTGCCGCGGCAGACGGAGAGGCCGGGCTCGGACGCGCGACGCGAGCAGGCGCCGATGATGAGGTCCTTAGTTACATAGCCACCTTCCTCATCAGTCGCGTTTCCACCGGGCGCCGCTACTTCGATTGCCGAGATGCCGTAGTTCGTGTATGTCGCCGGCTGATCGAAGTTCTGCTGGAGCAGCGGACCGGTCGCGGAGACGCAGATGGTGCTCTGCTCGCACGGCGTAGAGACGATCACTCCCTGGTCGAGGTTGATCGAGCTGTTGCCCGCGGCGGAAATGACGATGGCACCCTGTTTCTCGGCGTCCTTGATCACGCGTGCCATGAGCTCGAGGAGCGCAGGAACTCCGTCCTCGTTGGGATCGACGTTGGCGCCGAGGCTCATGTTGATCACGTCGGCATTGGCCGGGCCGGCGGCGTGGCGGATGCCGCTCGCAACGCCTTCGAACGTTCCGCCGCCCTGGAAGTTCAACACCTTGACCGCGATTAGCGTGATGTCTGGAGCGATGCTGGCGACGCTGATGTTGTTCGTCGCCACGGTGGAAGCGACGTGCGTGCCGTGGAAGTGGTTATCCATGTAGGGCGCATCGCCAGGAACCTGCGGCTCCACGGGAACGTCGGCCTCGAATCCCGCCTCTCCGACAATCAGAGAGGAGAACGATGCGGACGCGGTGCGATCGACAAGGGTGCGAATCTCACGGTGATCGTAATCGATGCCGGTATCGACAATGGCGACACGGGTGGATGGCAGTCCCTGCTTGCCAACGGCCCAGGCCTTGTCGGCGCCGATAATGCGCATGTTCCACTGTGTACCGTCGGCGAAGTATCGCGCTTTCGCTGGGTCATTCTGTGGAAGCGCCAGAGCATCCGCCTCTATCGCCATAACCCTGGTCTGTGGCAGCCACGTCAGAATCCGGTCATTGCCGACCGCCGCGACCAGGCTACTCGCGCTGAGACTTGTTAGTGCGGTAGCCGAAAGCCCTGTGACGAAGGCAACGCCGATGTCGTCCCAGCTGGTCGTGACAGTGCCGCCAAGCGAGCTCAGTAGAGCAAGACCGGCTGCGGAAATCGACGCGGTATCCCTGAAGACGACGACCGTCTTGCCTGTCGGGATTCCGCTAGCCGGAGTTACCGACGCCGTCGTGGCATTCGGCGTAGTGGACCGTGGTGAGGTTGGCTCGTTGGAGCATGCGGCAAATGCCAGCAACGAGGGAACTGCGATGAGTGACAAGGTGCGAGTTCTAGAATGCATCTCTTCCTCGGCAAGGATTGGCTGCGCGCCGTGGAGGACCCCCCTCCGTGCGGCCGCGGGCGTTCAGTTGTGCGCGCTTCAGGGAACATTCTCTGCGCACGAGAGTCGTCCTGATCGGCGGACGCGCGATCGTGGCTTCCCACACCGAAATACTGGGGTTTAGCGGGGGCCGCGAAAATTGGGGAATAGCCCTAGTCGAGCGGGGCCGGACCAGGAGGTAGTCGTGCCGGGGGTAGGTAATTTGCCTTAGATGCCCGTTGACTCCGCGAGACAATACAAATACTGGAGAGATTGATGGATTGCGCGACGAGTGACGGGCGGAGTTGTTCAGGTGACATGGTGCGGTCATCGGTGCGTCGACCTATGAGTTTGGATCCGTCGCACCCAGTCCAGCAGGGTTAAAGGAACTCATGTCCGTTCCGAAGATGCATGCCGACGAGGTGGACACCGACCTTTCTCTCGTGGGCCGGTTACTCGGTGCACAGTTCCCGCAGTGGGCAGAACTTCCCAACCAGCCGGTCCCCTCCGCTGGAACCGACAACGCGCTGTACCGGCTCGGCGACGACATGGCAGTGCGACTCCCTCACACTCTCCACTGGGCTGTGGAGTGTGGACAAGGAGCACCGGTGGCTACCGCGGCTTGCCCCGCTCCTCCCCCTTGCCATTCCTGTCCCGCTCGGGAAGGGGCTGCCCGCTGAGGGCTACCCTTGGCATTGGTCGGTCTACAGCTGGCTCGAGGGCCCGAGAACCCGACCATCGACCGCCTCGCCGACCCCGACTCGCTCGCTAGGGACTTGGCGCAGTTCGTCGCCGCGTTACACCGGATCGATCTCACGGACGGGCCGCCCGCGGACCGCGGCGTCCCTCTGGCGATGCGAGACGCTTCGACGCGCACCGCGATCGAAGCCCTGCGCGGAATGGTCGACACCGACGCGGCGACCGCCGCGTGGGATGCAGCCCTGCAGACTCCGGAGTGGCCCGGGCCGCCCGTCTGGCTCCACGGAGACCTCGCGCCCGGCAACCTGCTGCTCGTCCATGGACGGCTCAGCGCCGTCATCGACTTCGGAGGCCTGGGCGTGGGCGATCCCGCCTGCGACTTGACCGTCGCGTGGAGCCTTCTCCCGGCCGATTCGAGGAACGTCTTTCGCGCCGCTCTGCGGGTCGATAACGCGACCTGGGCGCGAGCTCGCGGCTGGGCGCTGTCCGTCGCGGTCATCCAACTCCCGTACTACCAGGACACGAACCCTGTTCTCGCGGCCAGCGCGCGACACGTGATCCATGAGGTCCTCGCCGACCACCAGCGCACCGCCTGACGTGCATCACGAATGGTCCTCAAGGTCTTACGATTTCGGGTCGCGGGTGCCGCGGCTCGTATACTCCAAGGCTTCCACGGCCGGAAGCGTGAGCTCGGTAAGCAAGCCGGGGCTAGGAAATTCAATCGCCCCCGTGGGAGTATGCGGTGCGCCGCGGACGGCGGCAAACCGATCCGCGAGCGACGGCGACGGTCCCCGGCAAGGCTCGTCTGGGCACAACTCGGCTGAAGATAGAGACGCGATGCACCGCACGCACCTGCGCAGTCTGGTCCAAGCGCACGCGGCGGCGTAGTTTCGATCGCAAATCCCGATAGTACCAGTTGCCTTCCCGTTTCCGTCTACCATGCTACGACTACTGATCGCTACCACATTGCTCGCTACGTCCTCGCTCCCCGCACAGGAACCAAGTGGCAAACTGAGGACACCCAAACCCGCGGCGGAGGAGCAACCCGATACCCTCACCGTTGTGCTGGCCCAGGGCATAAAGGCACGTGCGATCGGACCCGCGCTCATGGGAGGCCGCATTTCCGACATTGCGCTCGACCACACGAATCCAAACACCTTTTACCTTGCCCTCGGCACCGCAGGCGTGATGAAGACAACGGACAATGGCGGCACCTTCCAGGGGATCTTCGAAAAGGAAAGCGTCGCCGCCGTCGGTGCGGTCGCCGTCGCGCCGTCGGATTCCAGCGTCGTCTGGGTAGGTACGGGCGAGGCAAACGACCGCAACTCGTCCAGCTGGGGGAATGGCGTCTACCGCTCGACCGACGGCGGCGCAACCTGGACTCACGCAGGTCTCAAAAACAGCAAGACAATCGCGCGCATCGTCGTGCACCCCACCGATCCCAAAACAGCCTACGTCGCCGCCATGGGTGATCTCTGGGGACCGAGCGCCGAGCGAGGCTGCTACAAGACAACAGACGCGGGTGGCACATGGAAGGCGGTGCTCACCGCACCTGCGCCAAATGCCAACAAGACGGGCTGCGGAGACCTGGCGCTTGATCCGTCGGATCCGAACACTGTTTACGCGACGCTGTACGCGCGGCACCGGGAGCCCTGGGCTTTCACTTACGGCGTGGCCGTCACGGGCGGCAAGGATGTAGGGGGAATATTCAAGAGCTCCGACGGTGGCGCTTCGTGGAAAAAACTTTCCGGCGGATTGCCATCATCGACGGGCCGAATCGGGCTCGACATATACAGAAAGGATCCGAAGATCGTCTACGCCATCGTGCAGAGCGACGAAGGCGGCACGAGCAACATCGACCAGGTGAAGAGCAAGCGCGGCGGAGTATTTCGCTCGGAAGACAAGGGAGAGAGCTGGACCCGGATGAACGCGCTCAATCCGCGCGCATTCTACTTCAGCCAGATCCGCGTCGATCCCACTAACGACAAGAAGATCTACGTGCTCGGCTACGCCATGCACGTCTCCGAAGATGGCGGTCGTTCCTTTCGGGAAGACCGCTTCAAGAACATTCATCCGGACAACCACGCGCTCGCGATAGACCCGAAGTTGCCGAATCGGCTGCTGCTCGGGACGGACGGCGGGCTGTACCAGAGCTACAACGGCGGCGAAGGCTGGGCGTTCGCCAATCGCTTCGCCGGCGGCCAGTTCTACAGAATCAACGCCGACATGAGTACGCCTTACAGGGTCTGTGGCGGATTGCAGGACAACCTCAACTGGGTGGGTCCCAGCCAGACCAACAGCAAGGAAGGAATTCTCAACAGCGACTGGATCAACATCGACGGTGGCGATGGTTTCTACTGCGTCTTCGACCCCGACTCATCGGATATTGTATTTGCCGAGTCTCAGCAGGGTTTTGTGCACCGCATGCACCTCAAAACCGGGGAGCTGAAACAGCTTCGTCCCGAGCCCACGGAAGGGCAAACCGCGTATCGCTTTCACTGGAACTCACCGCTCATCGGCAGCAAGCATACGCGAGGCGCGATGTATCTGGGAGGGAATCGCGTCTTCAAGCTCACTGATCGCGGAGAGAGCTGGCGCCCGATCAGTCCCGACTTGTCGACCCAGAACGTGCAGCGCATCATGGCGACCGGCAGTGGCGCGGAAAACTACGGCGTCGTTTATGCGCTCGCCGAATCGCCAGTAAAGGCTGGAATGATCTGGGCGGGTACGGACGACGGAAAACTCTGGCTCACCGAGAACGACGGCGAGATCTGGACCGATCTCACTTCCAGTCTTCCTGCCGCGGTAAGGGGAGAGTGGATCAGTCGCGTTGAAGCGAGCCCGCACGATGCGCGCGTTGCGTATCTGGCTGTCGACGCGCACCGCTCGCAGAAATATCAGCCGCTCGCGTATCGCACGGCCGACGGTGGAAGGACATGGCAGAGCATCGTCGGAAATCTTCCCGGCGATGGGCCTGTCAAGGTGGTGCGCGAAGATCTCAAAAACCCGAATCTGCTTTTCGCGGGAACAGAGTTCGGCCTGTTCGCGAGCTTTGACCGCGGCCGCCGTTGGGGAAAGTTCGGGAAGCTTCCGACGGTAGCAGTCGACGACATCATGATCCATCCGCGGGACACCGATCTCATTGTCGCGACACACGGGCGAAGTCTTTACATCGTCGATGACATTTCGGCGCTCCAGGGCTTCACCTCGGAGGTGCGGCAGAAAGAGATACATCTCTTCGAGCCGCGGGCCGCGCGCGGCGCGTATCTCATGCCGGGTTGGGCGAGCTGGAGCGGGAGCGCCGTGTATCGCGGGGCCAACCCTGCACCAGGCGCTACGCTCACCTACTACGTGAAGAGGTTCACCGGGGAGCCTGTGAACATCGCGATCACTACGGCGTCGGGGACGCCAGTTGCTAATCTTACGGCCGCGGGTGCGCCTGGCTTGAACCGCGTGACCTGGGACCTGGTGCCGACCAAGGATCTGCTGACGGAGTACGGAGGAGAAGGTCAGAAGTTCGTGCCATCGGGCGAGTACACGGTGACGCTGACATACGGAGGAGAGAAGGCAACGCAGAAATTGAAAGTCGAGATCGCGCCAGGAGTCGAGACGAGGTGAATTGGAGGGAAGATTCGGATGCGCAAGTAACATTGGCCCAGCCAGGTCGCACCCAGCGCATCCTGGTGAAGCGCCGGAGCACGGAGTCAGCCTCATAAAAGGAGCGCTTGAACTTGAAGCTCGAGAGTTCAATGCTGGGTTCGTCGTGAGAAAAATGGTTACCGATTTCATGTCCTTCACGTAGAAGTCTTGCGACCAGGCTGTCGTTACCAGGCACGCGACTGGAAATCAGGAAGAAAGTCGCGCGGGCGTTGTGTTGCGCGAGGATTTCAAGGATGGCGGGGGTGGTGTGACGGTGAGGACCGTCGTCGATGGTCAGCGCAACGATCCTTTGGGACGTGGCGATCTCGTAAAGGCAGCCTGGGTAAGATTGGGCGACCTCGCGGATAAGCCAGCGAGGCGTGCAGGCGGCGAGAAGCAAGACCGCGACGGCGACTAGGCCCTGGAGCCGAGGCGTAGGCTTAGCCAGCGCGCTTCTCGAGCTGCGTTAGCCGTATCCGCGCCCTTTCCACTTGTGGGCGCAACGCAGGGTCGCAGTCCTTCCAAAGTGTGACAAAACGGCGATAGTGTTGCTGCGCCTTCTTGACGTCGCCGAGCCGCTCGTAGATCTCGGCGCGCTGAAGATGCATCGGGGCGATGTACGCGATTTCGCTTGGTGCGCCCTGGAAGGAGTTCTCAATCCAGCGGAACGCTTCTGTGGGTTGTTCACGCACGCTTAGCGTCAATACTCGAAGGTAGCGTGCATGCTCCTGAGCGAATTCCCGGATATTCGAATACACGGGTGTGCTTACAAGCTCGAGCGGTACCTCGCCCTGCACCTCTTCGAGCGCGTCTCGAGCCTTGTCGGCCCTCCCCCCCGCGAGAGCGACATCGGCACGTACGGTTTGTGCCAGGCCGCGAATCACTGCTTTGGCTTCCGGGGGAGTTGTCGCTCTCTCTATGTCTTCCGCGAATCGCAGGGCGCTCGCGTTATCGCCGAGGCGCGTACTGAGGAGGCCCAGCAGGTAGAGGCGCAGCTGCGGCCGCAGCCTGATCGCCAAGCCGGCGTTGGGATCGGACGCCTCGGCGCCGGCGTTCCACAGCATCATTTCAGCGCGAATTGATTCGAGATCCTCTCTTGGCACTTCCAGAAATGGAAGAGTGGCCGCGATCGCACGCTGGATGTGAACGGGCGGAACTTCTTCCATCCGCTCCGCCTGCATGAATGCCACCTTGGAGGCAGACCATCGTCCGCGAGCTATCTCGAACCAGGCTAGAAGAAGCTGTGCGTTGGCACGAATCGGCGGTCTGCGGCGTGGCGCCAGATCGAGGCGCGCCAGCGCTTCGGCGAGAGCCAACTCCTCTCGGAAGGTGGCCACGTAGCGAGCCGCGATCTGCGACTGGCGAGAGTCAGAAACCCTGGCCTCCTCAATGATGCCGGCGCGTGCGGCTGAATCCCCGCGTACAACTGTCAGTAGCACACGCATGCTCAGTGGCGGAGCCTTCATTCTCCGCACCATTCCTTCGGCGGCATCGTAGTCTTCCTCGCGCACGGCGAGGTCCCACATGGGTCATATGGGTCAAAGGAAGCCCGGATCCAGGGCAAGCACCTGGTCGAATGGATCCCGTGCTTCACTTCGCGGTCGGCCCCGAAGGGGATTGTAGTTATAAAGAACATCGGCAAGCTGGAACGTCGCCTCCATATCATCCGGGTAGTCCTCTAGCATAGCCCGATACTTTCGCTCGGCCTCATTGGCCGCGCCGCGCCGGAAGTCGACATATGCTGCAAGCAACCTCCTGTCCCGCTCGCCGAGTCTCTCGCTCAGAGCCAGGGCACGGGCTGAAGCCGCCGTCGACATGGCTGCACGATTCGCCCACCCGGCTGCCACCGCCATTCGATAGTGCGCCAGCGCGAAGCTGCTGTCTTCCTTGATTGCCTGCTGAAACATGGTGATTGCCGAGTCGAGTTTTGACGGCTGAAGACTGGCTGTTCGAAGGCGATGTTCAGCGTCCAGGTAGGCCTTCAGTGCGACGAGCGATCCAGTTGTGATTCCCGCAGTCTCCGCGAGCCGTGACACCGGTCCCCGCTCCCGCTTCGACAGCAGCTGAGCGGTCAGGTCGTCCACCAGCCTGAATAACTGTGCGGTGTCTCCCTCCACGGCTGCTTTGGTCAGAGGCTCCGTGCTTGCCGCCGTGTCCCCGTACAGCGAAGCCTGAATACGCAGGCGACCTCCTACCGCATTCACACTGCCCATCACGTACAGTCCGGCGCCGAGGCGGCGGGCCAGGGCGCGAGCTCGCTCGATGTCGAGCGTGCCACCGCCGCCATTCTGCGCGACAGCGGTCAGGACTGTTCCAGGATCGACCGTTCGTAGCTCTCCCGCTCCATCCAGGCCGCGGCTCAAAAGATCAACCAGCCCCTCTCCGAGAAAGGAGAAGCTCTCGCCTCCGCGAACCGCGAAGGGGAGAACGGCGACACGAGCGGCTGACACGGCAGCCGTGGGCCTGGTGAACTTCACAATGGCGAGGGCTGCGATAACAACGAGTGCAAGCGCGGCGAGCGCGGCTGCCGCAATACGCCGGCGCGGCCGGTAACGCGCCGACCGAGGCGAAGGCAGAGCTGTATCGGAAAGCGCTCCGGCCATGTGGCCTGCGGTGGTGAAGCGATCAGCCGGCGTCCTTGCCAGGGCCTTTTCGATAGCCCGTTGCACGTGCTCCGGAACCTGCTCGCGTACGGTGCGCAGCGATGGAACTGGATCAGTCATTCGCCGCGCAAAAATCACCTGTGCAGTGGCACCGGTGAATGGAGGCTCGCCCGCCAGCATTTCGTACAGCACACAGCCAAGGCTGTAGATGTCGCTCCGGCCGTCAAGGTTGGAGTCGCCGGCAACCTGTTCCGGGCTCATGTAAGTTGGCGTGCCCACGACAATGCCGGTTTCCGTGAGTTTGGCTTCGCCCGCCGCGCTGATTGCGCGCGCGATGCCGAAGTCGGCAACCACGGCGTGTCCGGACTTGAGGAGAATGTTCTCCGGCTTCACATCCCGATGCACCACACCGACACTGTGTGCGTAGGCCAGCGCGTCGGCCACCTCGCGCGTGATTTTCAGGGCATCATCGAGAGGAAGCTGCCTTTCGCGGCTGAGTCTGTCGCGGAGCGACTCCCCCTCGACGAACGGCATGACGTAATACAGGAATCCGGCGGCCTCCCCGGAGTCGTAAAGCGGCAGGATGTGCGGATGGCTGAGCTTGCCGCGATCTCTATTTCGCGAAGAAAGCGTTCGGCGCCGATCGCCGCACCCAATTCGGGACGCAGTACTTTGACGGCGACAGGGCGGTGGTGCTTCAGATCCTGCGCGAGGAAGACCCAAGCCATCCCGCCATGCCCAACTTCACGATCGACGGCGTAGCGATCCGCGAGGATCGTGGAGCGGAAAATCTCGAACGGATCGTTCACCGGTGGCGGGCTCCTGTGTAAGAACCATTAGGATATGAGAGCCAGGCGTTGCGCACAATGTTCCGGAGCGTGCGGTGTCGCGCGCGAATGCACTACTTCCGCTGCTGGCCGCCTTCGCGCTCGGCGCGCTCTGGCAGTACGCCGGCGCGCGCCGGGGTGAGGCGGCGTTAGGCACGGCGC
>JACDCM010000295.1 GCA_013817545.1 Gemmatimonadaceae bacterium
ATCATCGCTGCGTCGAAGGGTGAAGGCAACGCGATCAAGAAGAAGGAAGACACGCACAGAATGGCTGAGGCCAACAAGGCGTTCGCGCACTATCGCTGGTAGACGATCGAGATCGAATCAGTCTGAGTGCCCCGCCGGACATGCTTTTCGGTGGGGCATAGTGCATCAGACGCATGCGTCGACGGGCCTGCAATTGAGATTCCAATTGCGCGAGGACGCACTGATCTTCGATCCCTCGAACGTCTATTTCAGACAGAACGATGAAGCGAGGAAAGAACAAACCGTCAGCTTGTGATGACGGGAAGTGATTACTGAATGGCAATGCGGGGTCACAAGTGCTGGATTGCTCGTTTCGATTCACGCAGTTGGTGCCATTGGTAGAACGCAGCCCCAGCCAGAATTACCAGCAAAATTGGCTGGAGAGGCTCGCTCAGCCGAACCTCCGCGTGAGTCGCGGCGTGAAGTGCGGTGCAGTATAGCAGAATCGCATAGAGCGGCAGCAACCGGCGCCACTGCGGCCACAATATCAAGATCGCGGCGAGCGTGAATATCGGTAGTGCTCGCGCGATCATGACCTGGACCGCTGGTCCTCGCGAAAACCCGATGCGTCGGAGGGCCCCGAAGCTGAAGACCCGCTCGTTGTTCCAGTCAGCGTTGGGATCGCCTACCCAGTACGTGCCCAGCTTTTCGGCGGCGTACTTGAGGTAGGTCCCCGGATCGCTCCGAATTGATTTCAGAGCACGAGCGGTCCAGTATCGGTCGCCGGCAATGCTGGTCGGGTCATGTGTCCGCCAACCCGGACCATATAGAACTTCGTTCCAGATCCGTATATACGTGTATCCGTCTTCGTGGATGAGTTTGTAATACTCCGGGCTACCTTGCCACAGAATGGCGTTGCTGGTGGCGAGGGGAAACCATGCGTTATAGCGGACCCGGTTACGGACCATCCACGGTCCGACTACGACCACAACCCCAATTGCGATAACGCTTGCATAGCGAATCGCTCTCCGCCAACCCATCTGGACCGCCAGTGGCCAGAGCAGGAAAAGAGGGAGGAATAACAGGGTGGGGCGAATAAGGTCGCTGATTCCGATCCAGACTCCCGCGACGGCAAAGCGTCCCGTGGTCGGTTGCTGAATCGCTCGCCAAAGGCTCAAGGCCGCCAGCAGAACCGCCGGCGTGAACAGCACCTCGCTCAGGAGGTGGATTGACTGGTGTATGAGGATGTAGCTGACCGAGGCCAGCATAGCCGCGATCAGGCCGGGGAGGTGCCCGAAGAGTCGCCGGCCCAGAAGATAGGTGAGCAGCACACTGCCGACGCCGACAAACGCCTGGGCGTAACGGACGGCATGATACGAAGAACCCGTAAGCCAATGAACCCCCGCAAGCCAGACGGGATAAAGCGGGACCCTGCCGGGATAGGTATATCCGTAACCGGCCAGAAGCTCCAGCGCCGTATTGTTGTAGCCTGGCTCGTCCCCCCGAAGCCAGGTTGCGTTGTTAGGTTGAAGTTGGTTGTGCACCCAGCACACCCAAAGGCGTACAAGAAGCCCCAGCAGGACCACCGCCGCGACGCTCCATCGTTGGCCAACCGGATCGTCCAGCAACCAGCGAAGGCGCTGCTTCAAGCTTATTCCGAAGATGTTCACAGAGGAGCACCCGCGAATGGTCGGGGTTGAGTAAGCATTGCTGAGACGCTTGACCGGGTGTTCTAGGTCCACCTCGAAGCGGTTCCTGCATGCATAGACCAGATAATGCTCTGAGAAAAAAATTCGAGTCTGATCCGTAATGAAGTTAGCGTGCCCACTCTCACCCTATGAAACGATGTAGAATCAGTCTTGAGAGCTGTCCGGGTCATCCGCTTCATTACGTTGAGCCTCGCTGTCCAATTGCACTCCGTTGGAGTGGACGATGCCCCCTCCTTAATCGCCAATAGCGCCCCTTCGTAGGGGAGATTTCGTCCTTACGCCTAACAGCTGTCTGGACAAAGTCCGCAATTGACAACAGGGAGTAGGCCGATACATTTGACAGGCTAAGGATTGCAGTCTTTCTGCAGTTCGCGCAAGCAAATAAATTCAACGCCGAACAGTTCTCGGCGCGCCTTTGGGTCCCAGCTCGCGCAGCAGTGGCGATCATACCCGGCGGCAGCGGATGGATACCGGCCTCACTCGAGGCGCCCGGTCCACCCGCGTTTTTGCTGGATTCGGAAAGTAAATACTGAACGCTCTGCACTTTGGTACGTATATAATGGCTCGTATTACTCCGCTCGATTACTACCGTAACATCGGCATCATGGCCCACATTGATGCCGGGAAGACGACTACGACCGAGCGAATCCTCTACTATACGGGAAAGAGCCACAAGATCGGCGAGGTCCATGATGGCGCCGCCACAATGGACTGGATGGAGCAGGAGCAGGAGCGTGGCATCACGATCACGTCGGCGGCAACCACGTGCTTCTGGACGTATAACGATATCGAGTATCGCATCAACATCATCGATACTCCGGGGCACGTCGATTTCACGGTTGAAGTGGAGCGCTCGTTGCGCGTTCTCGACGGTGCTGTAACGCTGCTCGATTCAGTTGCAGGAGTGGAGCCGCAAACAGAAACGGTTTGGCGTCAGGCGGATCGGTATGGTGTTCCGCGCATCATCTTCGCGAACAAGATGGACCGGGTTGGCGCCGACTTCGATCGCTGCGTCAAGATGATCCGTGACCGCCTGTACTCGAAGTCCTTCCCCATTCAGCTACCGATGGGAACAGGCGAGCTGTTCACGGGCCATATCGATGTCTTGCGCAACGTGGCGATCATCTTCGACGAGGAGACGCTCGGCAAGACATTCACCGTGACGCCGGTCCCCGAGGTGTACGCCACCGCGGTAGCTGAAGCGCGGCACGCCGCGCTCGAGGCGGCGGTGGAGCACGATGATGTGCTGCTGGAAAAGTACCTCGCGGGCGAGGAGCTGAGCATCGCGGAAATTCAGCGGGCAATTCGCAAAGCGACGATCTCCGGAAATTTCATCCCGATTCTTTGCGGCGCGTCATTCAAGAACAAGGGCGTGCAGCATCTGCTCGACGCCGTGATCGATTATCTCCCGTCGCCCAAGGAAGTGAAGGCGATCCGCGGCCACTTGCCGCACCATGACGAAACCTTCGACGAGCGGCCTGTTTCTGATGAAGCGCCGTTCGCCGCTTTGGCGTTCAAGATCGCCACTGATCCCTACGTCGGTAAACTGACCTTCTTCCGCGTGTATTCCGGAATGCTCAAGGCTGGTTCGTACGTCTACAACTCCACGAAGGACAAGCGCGAGCGCATCGGCCGGCTGCTGCAGATGCACGCAAACAAGCGCGAGGAGATCGAGGAAGTGCGCGCCGGTGACATTTGCGCCGCCATCGGGTTGAGGGAAACGCGCACAGGCGACACGCTGTCGGATGAGGACGAGCCGATCATCCTCGAGGCAATGAAGTTTCCGGCGCCCGTCATCGATGTCGCTATCGAGCCCAAGACAAAGGCGGACCAGGACAAGCTGTCGATCGCGCTGCAGAAGCTCTCCGAGGAGGATCCGACCTTCAGGGTTCATACCGATCCCGAGACGGCGCAGACGATCATCTCCGGAATGGGTGAGCTGCATCTCGAGATCATCGTCGACCGGATGCAACGCGAGTTCAAGGTGGACGCCAATATCGGGCGCCCACAGGTCGCATACCGCGAGACGATCAAGAAGCGCGTCGAGAAAGTGGAAGGAAAGTTCATCCGCCAGTCGGGTGGTAAGGGACAGTACGGCCACGTCGTGATCAACCTCGAGCCCGCTCAGGCGGGTCAGGGTTACGTGTTCGAGGACAAGATCGTGGGCGGCGTTATTCCGCGAGAGTTCATCGGACCCGTGGAGCAGGGCATCAAGGAGGCGCTGGAAAACGGCATCCTGGCCGGCTATCCGGTTGTGGATGTAAAAGTCGAATTGGTGTACGGCTCTTATCATGACGTCGATTCGAGCGAGATGGCGTTCAAGATCGCGGGCTCCATGGCGTTCAAGGAAGCCGCAAAGCGCGCGCACCCCGTGATTCTCGAGCCCATCATGAACGTCGAGGTCGTATGTCCGGCGGATTACATGGGGGACATTCTCGGTGATCTGTCGTCGCGCCGGGGAAAGATTGGCGGAATGACACAGCGCGGCGAAGCGCACGTCATCGCTGCCAGCGTGCCGCTATCCGAGATGTTTGGCTACTCGACCACGCTGCGGTCTTCGTCTCAGGGCCGGGCGGTGTATTCCATGGAATTCAGTCACTACGAGGAAGTACCGAAGAGCAAGGCCGAAGAGATAATCAACAAGGTGAAAGCGTAACTGCAGGTGCCCGGTGCCAGGTGCCAGGTGCCAGGTGCTCGGGAAAAACAGGAGCTTGGCGCCTGGTCCCGCGCAGTTAACCGGGCACCAGGCACCGTGCACCAGGAACCACACTCGTTGCGAGAGAAAGACAAATGGGCAAAGCAAGGTTTGAGCGTACGAAGCCGCACGTGAACGTAGGGACGATCGGCCACGTGGATCATGGCAAGACGACGTTGACGGCAGCGATCACGAGTATCCAGGCGACCAAGGGTTTGGCGCAGAAGGTTGCGTTCGACCAGATCGACAAGGCACCGGAGGAGCGAGAGCGCGGAATAACGATCGCGACGGCTCACGTGGAATACGAGAGCACGAAGCGTCACTATGCGCACGTGGACTGTCCTGGTCACGCGGACTACGTGAAGAACATGATCACGGGCGCGGCACAGATGGACGGGGCGGTGCTGGTGGTATCAGCGGCGGACGGTCCGATGCCACAGACGCGAGAGCACATATTGCTGGCCCGCCAGGTGGGAGTGCCGTACATCGTGGTGTTCATGAACAAGGTGGACATGGTGGACGATCCGGAGCTGCTGGACCTGGTGGAGCTGGAGGTGCGTGAGCTGTTGAGCGCGTACGAGTTCCCGGGCGATGAGATCCCTGTGATCCGCGGTAGCGCACTTCAGGCGTTGCAGTCTGGCGATGCGAATTCGGAGTACGGCAAGAAGATCGGTGAGTTGATGGATGCACTGGACAGCTATATCCCGCAGCCCAAGCGTGAGATCGACAAGCCGTTCCTGATGCCTGTTGAGGATGTGTTCTCGATCACGGGTCGTGGTACGGTGGCGACGGGCCGGATCGAGCGCGGTATGGTGAAGGTTGGGGAGGAAGTGGCTCTGGTGGGTTTCCTGAGCGACAAGAAGACGGTGGTGACGGGAGTGGAGATGTTCCGGAAGCTGCTGGATGCGGGCGAGGCGGGTGATAACGTGGGTCTTCTTCTTCGCGGGATCGGCAAAGACGACGTGGAGCGTGGGATGGTGCTGGCCAAGGGCGGTAGCATAACGCCACACACGAAGTTTCACGCCGAGGTGTACGTGTTGACGAAGGAGGAGGGCGGTCGGCACACGCCGTTCTTCAA
>JACDCM010000296.1 GCA_013817545.1 Gemmatimonadaceae bacterium
CCCCCCCCCCCCGACTCCCCAGTCCCCCGTCGTCCGTCTCGGTCTTCGGCTCGTTCGTGGCCTGGGCGCCAGGGCGCGGGAAAAGCTCGAGCGCGCGCTGCAAGGTGGTCCTTTCCGCTCTATCGGAGATGTCGTCACGCGCTCAGGACTCGACCGGCGCTCGCTCCGCTTCCTCGCCGAGGCTGGTGCGTTCGACAGCATGATTCCCGATGAGCCCGACGCGCGTCGCCGGCGAGCGGCTATTTGGAGGATGCTCGAGGAGTTTCGCGGTGACGCCGGGCCACTCGCTCCGGCGCCAGTGCGGCTTGAAATACCTCCAGCGATTCCGGCGATGTCATCACTGGAGATTACCGCCGCCGACTACAGAATGACCGGCGTGTCATTGAACGGCCATCCCATGAAGCATCTCCGCGACATTCTCGCGCCGAACGGGATCAAGAGCGCGCGCGAGGTACTGGCAATGCGCGATGGCGAACACAACGTGGCGACAGCCGGTCTGGTCATCTGCCGGCAGCGTCCAGGAACAGCGAAGGGTTTTGTCTTCCTGACGCTGGAGGACGAAACAGGACTGGTAAATGTTGTCGTGACACCGAAGCGGTTCGAGCGGCAGGCGCTCATGCTCTCGACAGCCAGGCTTCTTCTGGTGCGCGGCACGCTACAGGTGGAACAGACCGTAGTGAATCTGAGAGGCGAGGTGTTTCGGGAGCTGAAAGCTGGGGTAGGTGAAGAGGGCGCCAGAGGGCACGACTTCCATTGAGGGCGCACTGCACTACTTCACCTGCCCATGTCCAGTTGACATGCCGTGTCACTCGCTGCGAGCCGCACAGCGGCGAAGCAATCTCCCTCGTCGGCTCAGAGCGAGGATTGCTACGGACAATTCGTGCCCTCGCAATGACATGGTGTGCCGTCGCGTAACGAACTGGGCCGCGATTCAAGCAACGGTCGAATGCAATCAGCATTTCGGTAACATCCCGCTAGAAGTCAAATGCTCCGAACCGCGGATTCACCACGTTGTTGTAAATGCTGCCGAAAGCATACCGGATCCCGAAGAATCCAAAGTATCGATAGGACGTCGCTAGCTGGCGGCGACGTATGAGCACTTCCTCGTCCGAAGCGCCACCCTTTCGCAAGTACAGCTGGTCGCGCAGTAGCGATGCCTGCCCGAAGAAATTGAGGGAGAAACCCTTGAAGATCCGTAGATCACCATCCGCTGAAGCGCCGAGGTTGTACTTCGACAGATCGTGGATAAACTGGTCGCCGTCAAGTGAGATCGAAGCCGAACCCCATCGCTGTTTCACGTCGAGCGAGACGGCCAGGGATTGAGTCGGGCGGGTTTCCTGCAACCGGTCGAATATGGTAGTGTCTTCGTAGCGGAAATGAGCGCCGCCAAGGGTGTACAGAAAGGTCAGCTGCCGTCTCGTGGATTCGTTATACGGAAAAAGATTGTACTCAGCTGCAAGGCCGCTCCGAAGCGCGAGTTTGTAATTGAAGAATGTCGAGGAAGACGCCGACACCGACGGTCCCGCGGACCAGTGTGGCCCAAGGCTTTTCACGACGAGACCACTGACTCCATAACTGTGCGAGTAGCTTGTAAAGGTCCCATCCGTAAGCACAAACTTGTTCTCACCGTAACTACCGTTGGTAGAAAGGCGGACCTTGAATTCTTCCGTGGTTCGGTTCGCGGAGATGTTGCCGTAGAACTGACTGAATTTCGACCGCGACTCGCCGTTCACGTTCCCGTTAACGCTCAGGCTGTAAAGCCAGTAGTTCCACGGATCCCGTATCGGCGCGGACGAAGCAGATGAATCGGTCGCGGGTGCAGCGTACGTGACTGTGATTCGATCGGCTGCGGGCGTGCCGACTGCGTACCGGGCGAGGCCGAGCGTGAATGCGCGCACGAGCGTTCGGCGCCGCTCGTCAGAGCTTGCGGTCTGTGGCGACAGCGTGCGAAGCGTTTGATCACTGCCTGCCAGCCCGCCCTGTCCGATAAAGGAAAGAGTGAACTCACGTCCTCCGCCACCCGTTGTCTGCGCCGTGACCAGCAGGTGGATGCCAGCGTCCTGGCGATTCCGCACCCAGTCCACAAAAGTGATCTCGGTGCGCACAAAATCGAAATCGCAATGGACGTTCTGACAGTCGAGGAAGACGCGGAGTCGCTCACCTGGCCGCAGGGTACCCGGTTGCTGAGCGCTTGCTAACTGACCGAAAATGAGTACCCACCCGCAGCACACAGATGCGAAGAGCCGACGAATGGGGTCGTAAACCGCTCTCATCGTCAGTAGTCGCCACACCTGGACAGTTTTGTAAGCTTGAGGGAAGCCGATCTGTTTGGAGGCATGATTAACCTTTGCAATCCTTGGGACTTGGTTCACACGCCTTACAATAGCGACATGCTTTCGTTCCTCCTATCAATACCAGTACCCGGCACGGTAATCACCTGATGCGCCTGCGCTCGCGCGAAATCCTCGCAATCTGTTTCGGTCTTCCCGTCATCGTTCTGTCAGGCGCGTATGCGTGGCTGGTAGCGGAGCACGGGTCGCTGCTTCTCTGGAATGTCACGGTCCACGAAAGCGGGAATTATACCCTTGGCGAAACCATCCTTTATTTCCGTCACTTTCTTCGCGAGGTTCCGACGCTGATAGGCATGGCGTTGTTTACAGTAGCCGCTTATGTCAGTCAGGCGGGAGTGCCGCAACTTTCCGACGCGCGTACTCGGGGAGCGGCGGGCCGCATAGCGCTCTACACTCTGGGAAGCGCGACCATGCTGGTTTTGCTGTCATTCCTGATTGCCGCCCGAGAGTATGGAGTTTCCTCTGCGCTTCTGGATCTGGGCCAGTGGCGGACGCGTGACGATTTGGTTGTGGCTGGCTCGCACTGGCGGTTTCACTGGCTCAGCTCGTTGTGGTTCGCCGCCGCCGCAATTGTGGCCGTTCGCATTCTGGCATGGCTTCATGCATCCGACGCAACCGGAGCCGTCACGCCGCGAGGAATTTGGTGGATCGCTGGCGGTTATTTCATTGGCCTAACCCTCATCTTCGGGCTATCTCGCGAGATTTTTCTTGATCCGCGATACGTGGGGCATCAAGCTCGTGAGATTCTGACACACGGGCCCGTGACTTTGCCGCTGACCATTGGAGCGCTGTATGTCGTGGTCAGTCGTCTCGGGTATGCACGGGGCGGTATGCAAAAATCCGTCGCACCTTTCCTTTCACGCGACTGGCTCGCCATAGCCGCCCTTGTCCTGTCGTTAGCAATTCCCCTGGGGCTCGCGCTTGGAACGCTGTTTGGAAACGCGCTCGCGACGGGGCAACGCGACCATGGTCTGGCCGCCATGGTCGCTGCCCATTTTTTCGAACACTTACTGGATTACGTGCTGACGCTACTTATGGTGATCGGCGCCTACGCCCTGGTTGCGTGGCGCCGCGCCTAAACCGCTCCCTCTTTTATCGGTCATCCACACGTTGTTCAGATTCGGAGGGTTGCCGTACATAAACAGTTACAGGTGGATTTACAGAACTGACGAGTGATCGGGAGAACAGATATCGTGGTTCAAGTTTCAGTGCGCGGCGATAGCCCAGTGAACCGTCGTGCAGGCGGCGGAGAACGCGCTCCGAAAGATGCAACTCGCGCTCGATCTCGCCGCCCTTTACCGGCATTACGATGATGAATCTTGGTCGTGCGATTTCCGCAAGCGTGTCAACTGGGAGCTCGATTAGGCGGCCCCCTTCGATTAATTCGATTGAACGCAAGGTCCGGATGTCGGCATTCAGATGCGGCAGCTTCCATGGCGGCCCGTAGTAGCCAATGGTATCCCCCGCACTGGCGTGTTCGCGAAACCAGTCAGCCGTGGCATAGCGCGAGTCGTGCAGCATCTGAAACGTCAGATCCGTACCGCGCCCTGCCGCCCACACAACCATAACAGCGAAAGCAGCCCACGAAATTCGGCACCAGGAAGCGGCCTGCGCCTGAACACCCTTCGCCACTACATAAGCAGCGAAAAACACCAGTATGTAGTCGGCGAGCACGATGTAGCGAAACATCACGAATCGGACGGGCACGACTACGCCTAGTAGCAATCCGAGAGCGGGAACTGCGAACCACAGCGTTCGTGGCTCCCGGAAGGCACATATCACAATGCCGACGAGCGTGAAAATGGCCGCTGGTAAGCCGACTGCGTTGGAGAAATGCGTCGCCGTCATCCAGAGGAGCGTAAGGTAGCCGGACGGTGTTGCGCTCTGCGCACCTGTGATGCGCGCGGACCCGCCCTGCGTGATGAATTTTACGTGCCCGAGGAAGCGATCAAAGTCGAACAAGAGCCCGCTTGCCAGAACGTAGACTAGGACAGCTGCAAAAAATCCAGCCGCGGGAGCTTGCACGATCTCTCTCCATGACCGGCCTCTAGTTGTCCGAATGTGCCGAAATACCACTACCAGGCCGACGGCAACAAAAACGGCATAGCTGGGATCCTTGGTGGCCGTCGCTAGCGCGGCAAACACACCCAACCAGGTCGCCCTGACCGGCGTTAGCGAGGTTTTCAGCGTTGCAGCAAAGACCGCGAGCCCGAGACTCGACCAGAACACCGATGCCATGTCCACATTGCTCGTTCGCGCGTAGTAAATCATCGGGTAAGCCAGCATGACCAACACCGCCGCGAATACTCCAGCCGTGCGATTCCACAAAATCGCAGCGGTTCGAAAAGCAATGACGACAACCCCGGCCGCCATCATCCAGCTTACGGCACGAGCAAGCAATGTCATGACCGCGAGTGCTTGAGCCGGATTGCTCAGACCATATGGAAACGTTGCGGACATTCCCGCCATGCCGCCCGTAAGCTTGAGCCAGGCCAGGTACGGAAATTCAACCACCGCCAGCACCATGTAATGCATCAGGGGATACTGCGGATTGAAAATGGGGCGTGGATCGAGAAATACTCCATACAGTTCGGCAACTGGACCAAGTGGGCCCAGCTCGTCAGCACCCCAGGGAAGGACTTGCATCGGCGAGGTTCCGGAAGGCAGCCCCCACCAGATGCCTGGGAGGTACATCGCCAACGCCGTAAGGAAGAGAACGACCGCGATCTTCCTGTCGAGTGGCAGCCAGGGGAGCAAACCGGCTTCGCCGCTGAGAACGGGTCCTCGCCAATAGTCAGACAAACGGGAAAGCCTCATTTCGACTTCAATCCACCACTTGCTTTCTTCCTGGAGCGTGTGGGACGCCCTTTCGATTTCGGGCGCGTCCTGTCCGCCGTCTTTTTCGGACGACGCTTGATCGGCGGGTCCGCGTAGCCTCGCAAGGAACTGGAACGCGGGAGACGCGCCGGGATTGCGCGGGTTGGTGCGCGGAAAGATCGCCCTGCCCAGATAGCGTCGAGCATGAGACCGCTTGCCCGGACGAGATCTGCAGGCCACACCTGTAATAGCTCGTCGCCGAACAGGGACCGACCCGGGACAAGTC